>SKII01000067.1 GCA_007116505.1 Nitriliruptoraceae bacterium | reverse complement strand
GCCGCTGTCGCGCAGCGTCGTCAGCGCGGCGAGGAGCGTCTCCCCGTGCGGGACGCCTGCGGCTGCGGACGCATGCCGGTCCTCGATGAGCCGGCGCGCCTGCCCCTGGTCCTCGGCGAGGTTGACGAGGTGGAACCACGCGGCGAACGCGCGGGCGACGATGCGTGCGTCCTCAGCGGGCAGGTCGCGCAGCAGCGCGTGCAGCTCGCCAGCGTCCTCGCCGCGGCGGTGGGCGACGGAGAGCGTGCGGACGCGCTCGACGAGCGCGAGACGATCGGGGCCGTCCACGGTCGCGACGGCGCGTCCGAGAAGGTCGCCGAGCAGGCGGACCTGTGATGCCGCGGGGTCGCGAGGGACGCCGGCGGCCATCGCCTCAGGTGCCCTGACCGGCCTCGATGACCGTGTCGATGAGGCCGTACTCCTTGGCCTCCGCGGCGGTCATCCAGAAGTCGCGGTCGGTGTCGATGCGGATCTGCTCGAGGGTCTGACCGGTGCGCTCGGCCATGATCTCGTTGATGCGCTCGCGGATCCACACGATGTTCTTCGCCTGGATCTCGATGTCCTTCGCCGTGCCGCGCGCGCCGCCGAGAGGCTGGTGGATCATGATCCGCGCGTTCTCGGTCGCCGAGCGCGTCCCGGTGCCGGTGCACAGGAGGAAGGCGCCGGCGGAGGCCGCGAGCCCGATGCAGCGCGTGTCGACCTTCGAGCGCAGCAGTCGCATCGAGTCGTACAGCGCGAACATCCCGGTGATGATGCCGCCGGGCGAGTTGATGTAGAGCGTGATGTCGTCGTCGGACTCGGCGTCGAGGGCGAGCATCTGGGCGACGATGTTGTCGGCCACGTCGTCCTCGAGTGGCCCCTTGAGGAACAGGATCCGCGACTCGAAGAGCTTGTCGTAGGCCCTGCGGGACCCGCCCAGCACCTTCTCGATCTCGTTGCTCATCCTCGTCGCCTCTCGTCCTGCTCGTCGGCCGTCGGTCCGCTCCTGGGGCCCCAGGGGGTGCCCTCGGGCGCCTCCCGGGCCACGGATGGCCCGGACGTCGCCGCAGGAGGGTAGCGGTGGCCAGGGGGCGCTCCTGCGGTCCGGTCCCGGGGTGCGTCGCCCCGACGCAGGTCCCGGTCCGGTGGCCGCCGGGCCTCAGCCGCGCTTGACCGTGCGCGCGGCGCGCGCCACACTCTCCCTACCGCCCACCTGTGTCGAGCGGTCGAGGAGACGACGTGCCCGCCAACGATCGCAAGGTCATCCGCACCGGTGGGTCGCGCACGCTGTCGCGCGGTCTCATGCTCCTCAAGGCGCTCGGCCACGACGCCGAGGGGGCGACGGTCTCCGGTCTCTCCGACGTCACGGGCCTCGACCGTGCCGTGCTCTACCGCCTCCTCGACACGCTGTCCGAGGAGGGCTTCGTGACGCGCGACCCCGAGTCGCGTCGCTACCGGCTCGGGCTCTCGATGCTGGAGCTCGGTGTCCGGGCCGGACAGGGGCTCGAGGTGCGTCGGCTCGCCGGCCCAGCGCTGCGATCGCTGAGCGACGACACCAACGAGACCGCCTGCCTGGTCGTGCGCGACCGAGAGGACGTGGTCGTCGTCGAGGTCATCGAACCGGACGGCCGCTTCGTCCAGGTCAACTACCGGGTCGGGTTCCGCCATCCGCTCGGCATGGCCGCGCACGGCAAGGCGCTGCTCGCCTTCCTGCCCGACGGTGAGCGCCTCAACGAGCTGCGTCCGGTCCGGCAGCGCGGCGTCGCCTACACCCGCGACGAGATCGAGCCGGGGGCGGCCGGCGTCGCAGCACCGGTGTTCGACCACACCGGCCGCGCGGTCGCCGCCGTCGGCATCGTCGCACCCACCGCACGGCTGCCCGAGCCGGAGAACGTCGCGCTGCGCGTGCTCCGGTCCGCACGCGAGATCTCCGAGCGGCTCGGCTGGCGGCCCCGTCGTCCCTCCGAGGTGGGACGGTGAGCGTCGAGGACGCCGGACGGCGCCTGGCCACCGTCGAGCTCCTCGGCGTCCTCGCCTACGGCCAGCTGCGCTCCTTCGCGGCGATGTCGGCCGCGGTGCGCTTCGCCCCCGACGCGCGTGCGGCCGACCGCATCGCCACCTTCGCCGACCGCGAGCACGACGCCTACCGCACCCTCCTCGACCACCTGTCGGGGCTCACCGACCTCGCGACCGCTGCGATGGACCGGCAGAAGGGGCTCTTCGACCGCTTCTTCGCCCGCGCGCCGCTCGACGACTGGTTCGGCGCGATGGTGTTCTTCGCCTTCGGCATCTCGCTCGCCCGCGACTTCATGCGGACGGTCGTGCCGATGCTCGATGCCGAGAGCGGCGACGTCGTGCTGCGTACGCTCCAGGACCGTGCCGAGGTGGAGGACGCGGCGATCGCACTGCTGCACTCCGAGCTCGTGACCGACGAGGCGCGCGAGCGGGCACGGGCGATCGTCGCGGACCTGCTCGGCCAGGCGCTGACGTCCTTCCAGCAGGCCGCGGCCGACTCCGACGCCCTGTCGGTCCTGCTCGACGCGTCCGACGATGACGAGGCCGCGACCGAGGTCAGGCGTCTCGCGATGGGGCTGCTGACCGCGCACCGCGGTCGGCTCGTCGAGCTCGGCCTCGAGGATCCCGAGGACCTCGTCGAGGGCTGAGCACGTATCAGCCGCGACGCTGCTCGAGCAGGGCACGCAGCTCCGCGACGGCCGGGTGGGGTGCGCCGTCCGCGTCCGACCCGGCGACCCGCCGGCCGTCGAGCTCCCTCACCGTCCGCAGGCCGCTCACCGCGGACGTCACCACGAGGGCCTCGGCGCCGTCGACGTCGGCGCTCCGCAGCGGACGCTCCGAGCATCGCAGCCCGATGCGGCGACCCTCCTCGAGGACGAGCGCGCGGGTCACCCCTGAGAGGATGCGGCCGTCCGCCGGAGGGGTCACGAGCCCGCCGTCGACGACGGCGACGAGGTTCCCCTCCGCGGACTCGAGCAGCTCGTCGCGGTCCCTGAGCACGGCCGTGTCGGCGCCGGCCGCGCGGGCCTCGCGCAGGGCGAGCATGCTCGCGAGGTAGGAGGTCGACTTCACGTCCGCGGGCCAGCGGCGTGCTTCGACCGTCCTGGCACACGCCGGCGGCAGCGGGAGGGCAGGGGCGGGGTGGAGCGCGACGACCAGCGTCGGCGTCCCGACGGGGAGCGCGGGCCACGTGTCGGTCGCGACGGGGCCAGCGGTCAGGGTGATGCGGACCACGACCTCGTGCGGGCGGCGTGGAGCGGAGAGGGTGAGGTCGAGCGCCCGCTCGACCTGTTCCCTCCCGATCCGGATGCCGAGGCGCTCGGCGCTCGCGAGCAGGCGTGCGACGTGACGATCGCCGGCGAGCGTCGCGACCCCGTGGGCGCGGAACGTCTCGAACACGCCGAGCCCGCTCCGCAGGCCCGCATCGTGCACGCTGACGGTGGCGAGCTCGCGGGCGTCGGTGCCGGTCAGCAGGCGGTCATCGAGCCACAGGGGGAGCTCCTCGCCCATGCGGCACCTCCTCGCCGAGCCTCGCGTGCTTCGCCGCGCCCCTCGCGTACGTCGCGCCGACCGCTGCGAGGAAGGGGACGGCCTTGTCGAGCGACTCGGCGACCTCGTCGTCGGGGTCGGAGTCGGCGACGATGCCGCCCCCAGCACCGTAGACGGCGAGCCCGTCCCGCAGCGTCGCCGTGCGGATCGCGACCGACAGCGACGCGCTGCCGTTCCCGAGCCAGCCGACGGCCCCGCAGTACCAGCCGCGCGGTGCCGGCTCGAGCTCACGGATGCGCTGCATCGCAGCGAGCCGCGGTGCGCCGGTGACCGAGCCGGACGGGAACGTCGCGGCGAGCAGACGGCCGTAGGTCGTCCCGGGCCGAAGGGTGCCGCGGACACGGGACACGAGGTGCCAGACCGTGGGGAGGGCGCGCAGCTCGAGGAGCGTCGGGACGTGCACGCTCCCGGTGACGCAGACCCGGCCGAGGTCGTTGCGCTCGAGGTCGACGACCATGACGTTCTCCGCGCGGTCCTTCGTCGCCGTCGTCAGGTCGTCGGCCAGCGCCGCATCGAGCTCCGGGTCGTCCGCGCGGCGACGCGTCCCCTTGATCGGGTCGGTCGTGACGGTCCCCGCTACGACCTCGAGGAAGCGCTCGGGCGAGACGGAGGACAGGCAGGCCTCGGGCAGCAGGGCCGCGTGGCTCGACGGGGACGCCGCACGCATGCGGCGGTAGAGCTCGGTCACGTCGCCCCCGAACGGCGCGGTGAGCTGCTGGGTGACGTTGACCTGGTAGACGTCCCCGCGGCGGATGCGCTCGAGTGCGCGGCGGACGGCGCCGACGTGCTCGTCGTGGGGGAGCGAGCTCGTCACCGTGGTGCTGTGCGGCCGCTCGCCGTCACGGTCGCTGTCGCCGGGCCGACCTGCGGTCGCGCGGCATCGGCGCTCGAGCTCGCGGCGGACCGCTGCGCCGCTCCGCTGCTGGATGCCCTCGTCGACGACGACGACCGCCTGGTCGCGCTCCCGCGTGACGGCGACGACCGTGCCGGCGATGCGCAGCATCAGGTCGGGCTGCCCGGGCTCCCGGTGCCGTCGCTCGACCCTCGGCAGGATGCGGTCCCCGAGCTCGTAGGCGAGCGCTCCGACGAGGCCGCCACGGAACGGCATGCTCAGCGTCTGGTCGGGTGCCGCCGTCGGGTCGAGGCCCAGCCGGGCACACAGCATGTCGATGGCGCGCAGTGGGTCCTCGCCGAGGTCGTGCGAGGTGCCGGAACGCAGCCGCAGCCATGACCGCGTGCCGTCATCGACCAGCATCCCGGGGGAGAGGTCGTGCGGGACGAGGAACGACCAGCCTGAGCGGTCCGCGCTCTCCAGCAGGTCCGCCGGACCGAGCGAGGCGAGCAGCCGGTCGAGGTCGACGATGCCGTCCCTCCGCGGTGCCGAGGGCAGGTCGAGGACGGTCACGACGCCGGAGGTGCCGAGCGCGGCGATCCCGGTGTCCACCGTCACCGGTCCGAGGTCACCCGGTGCGCCCGGCGGAAGGCCGCCTCGTCGAGCTCGTCGAGGTCCCGGTCCAGCTGCTCCTCGAGCTCGCGGGCGAGCTCGGGGTCCGAGAACGTCTGCGCCCAGACGAGCGCGCCCGTCCGGCGCACCTGGAGCTGCACGTCGATGACCTGCGCACCGTCGGAACCCCCGCGCTCACGGACGAGGACGCGGAAGCTCCGACGCGGCGAGGGCCCAGCGGCGGGTCCCGCCGTGGCGGGCTCCTCGGTGCCGGGGGTGCCGGGGGTGTCGTCGGTGCTGGCGTGCTGCATCCCGATCCGCTCCCTCGCCCCATCCGGCCCCGCCGTATCCGAAGCGGGTTCGGGCGAACCCTACCGGCGCTCGTCGGGCTCGCGGGCCGGGGGCACCGGGAGTGCACACCCGGGGGGCGGGTGGCCTCGTCGTGCGTGCCGGGCCCGCCGATAGGCTCGCTGCTCGAGCCGTCATGACGTCGGTCGGAGCCGAGGAGCAGCACGTGAAGGTCTACACCAAGACGGGCGACGACGGCACGACGGGCCTGCTCTACGGCGGCCGAGTCGACAAGCACGACCTGCGGACGGCCGCCTACGGCACGGTCGACGAGACGTGCAGCGCGCTCGGTCTCGCCCGTGCCGACCTCGAGGGTGAGCTGCACGACCTCGTGCTCGAGGTCCAGCGCGAGCTCTTCGTCGTCGGGGCGCAGCTCGCGACGCGGGCGAGCGACTGGGACCGGCTGGAGGTCGGCGTCTCGCGCGTCGACGACGGGATGGTCGACGCGCTCGACGCGCGGATCGACGCCTGCACGACGCGCCATCCGATCCCGCAGCACTTCGTGGTGCCCGGAGGTTCGGGGAGCCGTCCTGCCGCGGCGCTCGACCTCGCGCGCACGATCTGTCGGCGTGCGGAGCGCTACGTCGTCGCGCTCGACCGTGAGGGCGTGCTGCCCGACCAGGCGCCGCTGCGCTACCTCAACCGCTGCGCGGACTACCTGTTCGTGCTCGCGCGCGAGGTCGAGGGCACGCACCTTCCCTCGCGCTGATCCCCGCGTCGGCCGTCATGCCGGCCGGGCCCGTCAGTCGCCGTAGCTCTCGGCCTCGGACGGGAACGCGCCGGTCCTGACGTCGTCGCGGAACGCCTCGAGCGCACCGACGATGGTCGAGCGGAGATCCGCATAGGCCCTGACGAAGCGCGGGCTCCTGCCGTCCCCGAGCCCGAGCAGGTCGTGCCAGACGAGCACCTGGCCGTCGACCTCGGGCCCCGCACCGATCCCGATCGTCGGCACGGGACTCGCCGCGGTGACCCGGGCGGCCAGTCCCGCGGGGATGCACTCCAGGACCGTGGCGAACACGCCGGCCTCCGCGAGCGCGACGGCATCCTCCAGGATGGTCGCGGCGGCCGTCGCATCGCGCCCCTGGACACGGAAACCGCCCATCTGCGCCACGGACTGCGGGGTGAGCCCGAGGTGGCCCATCACCGGGATGCCGGCCTCGACGAGCGCACGGACCGCCGGGAGCACGCGGGCCCCACCCTCCAGCTTCACCGCGTCCGCGCCGGACTCCTTGACGATGCGGACCGCGCTCGCGAGCGCCTGCGCGGGTCCCTCCTGGTACGTCCCGAAGGGGAGGTCGACGACGACGAGCCCTCGCGGGCGGGCCCGCATCACCGCGCCCGCGTGGTGCACCATGTCCTCGAGCGTGACGGGCAGCGTCGTCGGGTGTCCCAGCACCACCATGCCGAGGCTGTCGCCGACGAGGAGGACCGGAACGCCGGCAGCATCGAGGATCGACGCGGCGCTGTGGTCGTAGGCGGTGACCATCACGATCGGCTCGCCGTCGCTGCGCATGCGGGCGAGGTCATGGATGGTGATGCGCCGCGCGTCGACGCCGTCGCTGCTCGGATGGCTGCTCATCGGGGGCTCCCGTCGTCGGAGGCTTCGGAGGCATCGAAGCCGGACGTGATGGGGACGCGACGCTCGCGCCCGAACGCGCGGCGCGACACCTTCGGTCCGGGTGCTGCCTGCCGCCGCTTGTGCTCGGCACGGTCGACCAGCCGCATGACCCTGAGGACCTCGTCGCGGTCGTGCCCGGCGGCGACCAGCTCGTCGACGTCGCGCAGCTCCTCGACGAGCCCGACGAGCATCGCGTCGAGCCGGTCGTAGTCGGGCAGCGAGTCGGCGTCGACCTGGCCCGGTCGCAGCTCGGCCGAGGGAGGCTTCGTGATCGTCGAGTCGGGGATGCGCTCGCCATCACGGTTGGCGTGACGGGCGAGCGCGTAGACCTCGCCCTTCAGCACGTCCTTCAGCGGCGCGAACCCACCTGACATGTCGCCGTAGAGCGTCGCGTACCCGACCGCGTACTCCGACTTGTTGCCGGTCGTCAGCACGATCGCGCCGCGTTCGTTCGAGAGGGCCATCAGCAGCAGGCCCCGCAGCCGCGACTGGAGGTTCTCGTAGGCGACGCCCGCCGGGACCTCGCCGTCGTACCCGGTCACGACCAGCCCCTCGAGCGTCGTCGAGAGCGCAGCGAGCGCCGGGCCGATCGGCAGCTGCTCGATGCGGGTCCCGAGCAGACGTGCGAGCGCGTAGGCGTCGTCGACCGAGTGGTCCGACGAGTACGGGGACGGCATCGCCACCCCGAGCACCGCCTCGGGTCCGAGGGCGTCGACGGCGATGGCGGCGGTGACGGCCGAGTCGATGCCACCGCTGAGCCCCACGACCGCCTCCCGGAAGCCGTTGCCGCGGCAGTAGTCGCGCGTGGCGACCACGAGCGCCTGCCAGAGCTCCTCGGTCGCCTCGAGCCCGAGGTCGGGACCGTGGCCCGCGTCGACGGGGGCACCCGTCCCGCTCGTGACGTCGAGGTCGACGACCACGAGGTCGGGGACGAACTGCATGCCCCGTGCGACGATGCGTCCGGACGGGTCGGCGACCATGGAGTCGCCGTCGAACACGACCTCGTCCTGCCCGCCGACACGGTTCACGTAGCAGACGAAGACCCCGAGCTCGCGCGCATGGTGGGTCACCCACTCCTCACGCTCGGTCCGCTTGCCCCGGTGGTAGGGGGACGCGTTGAGCACCGCGACGACCTGCGCCCCGTCGGCGACCGTCCGCGCGACCGGACCGCCCGCGGTCCAGAGGTCCTGGCAGATGACGGTCCCGACGCGGACCCCACCGACCTCCACGACGAGCGTGCGGTCGCCGGGGACGAAGTAGCGGGCCTCGTCGAACACGCCCTCGTTCGGGAGGCGCATCTTGTCGTAGGTCCCTGCGATCCGACCGCCGTCGAGCAGCGCGGCACGGTTGGCGAGGTCCGGGACAGCGCTGGCCACGCCCCAACCGTCCGAGCCGTCACGTGCGGAGAGCCCGATCGTCCCGATGAGCGCTGCGGTGCCGGCCGGACCCGACCGCGCCATCTCCAGAAGCGCAGCGTCGACCCGGTGGTGCAGCGTCGGCCTGAGCAGCAGGTCGTCGGGCGGGTAGCCGACGAGCGCGAGCTCGGGCGTGACGACGAGGTCCGCGCCCGCCTCGGCAGCGGTGCGCCAGGCGTCGAGCAGCGTGACGGAGTTCGTCCGGACGTCGCCCACGCGCGCGCCCGACTGCGCCAGGGCGATGCGAAGGGTCGCCACGGGGACACCTCGGGGTCGTGCGGAGGGCCGTGCGGACGAAACACGGGCGTAACGCGGGATCAACGGAGGGGTAACCCCTCGTCCTTACGGTCCTCACCGTACCGGTCCACCCCTGCCGCGTCCCCGCGGCGCGACGGGGGATACCCCAGGACCGGCCGGAACCCGGAGGATGACCGTGACACCAGAGTCCTTGGAACTCAGCGTGCTGGTGCTCTACCTGATGGTGGCCACCGTGCTCGTGTTCATCATGCACGCCGGATTCGCGATGCTCGAGGCGGGACTGACCCGCCAGAAGAACGCCGCGAACATCATCGGCAAGAACCTCATGACGATCTCGATCGGCATGATCGCCTACTTCGCCATCGGCTGGGGGCTCATGTACGGCGACCAGGTCGCCGGCCTCTTCGGTGCGAGCGGGTTCTTCCTCCTGGGCTACGAGCCCTACGAGCTGGTCGCCGGCGACGTCGGTATCCCGCTCGAGATCGACTTCGCCTTCCAGGCCATGTTCGCGGCGACCGCCGCGACGATCGTGTCCGGAGCGGTCGCTGAGCGCATGAAGTTCGGCGCCTACGTCGCGGTCGCCGTGGTCATGACCGCGGTGATCTACCCCGTCGTCGGTGCATGGACGTGGGGTGGCGGCTGGGTCTCGGAGCTCGGCTTCCAGGACTTCGCCGGTTCGACGATCGTCCACATGACCGGCGGTGTCGCAGCGCTCGTCGGCGCGAAGATCCTCGGGCCACGCATCGGGAAGTACGACCCGACCACCGGGAGGGCGCGCGCGCTCCCCGGCCACTCCATGCCGCTCGTCGCGCTCGGCACGCTCCTCCTGTTCTTCGGCTGGTTCGGCTTCAACGGCGGGTCGGTCCTCGAGCTCGACGGCATCGCGATCGGTGCGGTCGTCGTCACCACGGCGCTGGCTGGTGGCGCGGGAGGCGCGACCGCGGGGATCTTCACGCGGCTGACCGGCGGCAAGTGGGACGTCGCCATGATGGCGAACGGGATCCTCGCGGGCCTCGTCGGCATCACCGCCGGCGCTGACGCGGTCAGCAACCTGATGGCGGTCCTCGTCGGCATCCTCGCCGGGCTCGTCGTCGTCCTCTCCGTCCGGTTCTTCGACAGCATCCGCATCGACGACCCGGTCGGAGCGATCAGCGTCCACGGTGTCGTCGGCATCCTCGGGACGCTGTGGGTCGGCCTCGCGGCCACCGACGGCGGACTGCTGTTCGGCGGAGGGGCTGACCTGCTCATCGCGCAGGTCATCGGAATCGCGGGCATCGCGGCCTGGGTCGCGATCACGTCCGCAATCCTGTTCGGCACGCTGAAGGCCATGGGCCAGCTGCGGGTCTCCGAGCGCGAGGAGGTCGAGGGTCTCGACGTCCACGAGCACGGGTTCCCGGGCTACCCGGAGCTCGCCAGCAGCTGAGCCGGCGCCGGGCGTGGGGGCCCGGCGCTCGACCCGGACGACCGGAGGGGACCTCTCCCGCCCTCCGGACGGCACGACCAGCAGGGTCGTGCGGGGCCGGCACCGCGAGGTGCCGGCCCCGCCGCGTCCGAGGCCCCGCCCGCCCGGGGTGCCTCGGCCCGCCACGAGTAGGCTGAGCGGGCAGCCGATGACGGCCCCGGGGAGGTCGCCCGGGCGGCACGACGAGGAGACCGGGACGATGGACAAGCAGCAGGAGTACGTCCTCCGCACCGTCGAGGAGCGGGATATCCGCTTCATCCGCCTGTGGTTCACCGATGTGCTCGGGTTCCTCAAGAGCGTGGCGATCACCTCGGCCGAGCTCGAGAACGCCTTTACCGAGGGGATCGGTTTCGACGGGTCCGCCATCGACGGCTTCGCGCGGGTGCAGGAGGCGGACATGCTCGCCGTCCCCGATGCCTCGACGTTCCAGATCCTGCCGTGGCGCCCTGAGTCCCAGGGTGTCGCGCGCATGTTCTGCGACATCCTCACGCCCGACGGGGAGCCGTTCGCCGCCGACCCGCGCCAGGTGCTCAAGCGGCAGCTCAGCCGGGCAGCGGAGATGGGCTTCACGTTCTACGTGCATCCGGAGATGGAGTTCTTCCTGTTCAAGGACGCGACGGAACCCGTACCGCTCGACTCCGGGAGCTACTTCGACATGACGCCGCTCGACGTCCAGCAGGACACCCGGCGTCAGGCGATCACGACGCTCGAGCAGATGGGCATCTCCGTCGAGCTCTCCCACCACGAGGTCGCCCCCTCGCAGCACGAGATCGACCTGCGCTACGCCGACGCGCTCACGATGGCCGACAACATCATGACCTTCCGCCTCGTCGTGAAGGAGACGGCCCTGCAGCGCGGCGTGCACGCGTCGTTCATGCCGAAGCCGATCGAGGACACGTGGGGCAACGCGATGCACCTCCACCTGTCCCTGTTCGAGGGCGACACGAACGCGTTCTACGACGCAGGTGCGGAGTACAACCTGTCGCCGCTCGCCCGCTCGTTCATCGCGGGTCTCCTCGCACATGCGCGCGAGACCGCCGGCATCACGAACCAGTGGGTCAACTCCTACAAGCGCCTCACGGCCAGGATGGACGGACCCTTCCCGTCGGGCGAGGCACCGGTGTTCGTCGCCTGGGGGCACTCGAACCGCAGCGCGCTCGTGCGCATCCCGATGTACAAGCCTCGCAAGGCCGCCTCGACCCGCGTCGAGTACCGCGCTCCCGACCCGGCCTGCAACCCCTACCTCGCCCTCGCCGTGATCCTCGCCGCCGGGCTCGACGGCATCGAGCGGAGCCTCGAGGTGCCCCCGGAGTCCGAGGACAACACGTTCGAGCTCACCCCGGCCGAGCGAGCCGCGAGCGGCATCGAGCGCATGCCGGAGAGCCTCGGCGAGGCGATCGACCTGATGGCCGCGTCCGAGCTCGTCGCGGACACGCTCGGCGAGCACCTGTTCCGGCACCTGCTCGCGAACAAGCGCCGCGAGTGGGCCGAGTACACGGCCCACGTGACGCGCTTCGAGATCGACCGCTACCTGCCGCTGCTCTGACGGGCGTGCGATGAGCCGCCGACCGTCCCTCGAGGTGCGACTCGCGCGCGCGGGGCTCGACAGTGGGCGTGCGCTCGAGGACCTGCGCACTGCGGGGCTCGTCGTCGGCGACGACATCGAGGACGCCGACCTGGACCTGCTCGCTGCGGCGGCGTCCCCGCCGGACGCGGCCGCGGTGCTCGGGGCGCTCGCCACGTCCGCACCCGAGCTGCTCGCACGCGTGCGTGCCGATCGTGAGTGGCTGCACCGGGTCGTCGCCGTGGCGGGCGCGTCACGTCCGCTGGGCGAGCTCCTCGGCCGAGGGACGGACGCCGTCCTCGCGCTCGCGGACCTCTTCCCCGTCGACGTCGCACGGGCCGCGGAGGCCGTGCGCGAGGCGGTCCTCGGCTCCGACGAGGTGGCCACGCAGGCGGCCGGCATCGCGTCGATCCGTCGGCGCGTCACCGCCGACATCGCGGGCCGTGACCTGACGGGTGCGCTGGACGTCGAGGGCGTCGCGGCCGAGCTCGCCGACCTCGCGGAGGCCGTGCTCACGGGCACGCTCGCCGCGGTGCACGCGACGATCGGCGGCGCCACACCGAGCGCGCGCATCGCGGTGATCGGGATGGGCAAGCTCGGCGGGCGCGAGCTGAACTACGTCAGCGACGTCGACGTGATGTTCGTGCACGCGCCGACCGACGGCGCCTCGGACGAGGAGGCGACGCGCGAGGCGACCCAGGTCTGCTCCCGTCTGCTCGAGCTGCTCAACGCCTCCACGACCATGGGGCGCGCCTACGAGGTCGACCCGACCCTGCGCCCGGAGGGACGCAGCGGTGCGCTCAGCCGGACCGTCGAGGGCTTCGTCGCCTACTGGGAGCGCTGGGCCAAGACGTGGGAGTTCCAGGCGCTCATCAAGGCGCGACGTGTCGCCGGGGACGTGGCGCTCGCCGACGAGTGGCTCGCGGCCGCGGAGCCCTCGATGTGGCCCGAGCGGCTCGACCCGGAGACCGTCGCCGAGGTGCGCGCGATGAAGGCCCGCATCGAGCAGCGCCCCGAGGTCCTGCGCGAGGGTGCCCGCCAGCTCAAGCTCGGACCGGGCGGCATCCGCGACGTCGAGTTCACCGTCCAGCTGCTGCAGATGGTCCACGGCCGGGCGGACCGGAGCCTGCGGTGCACGGGCACGATGCCGACGCTCGCCGCGCTCGCCGCGAACGGCTACGTCGACGAGGAGGACGCCGCAGAGCTCGGGCGCACGTACTGGTCGCTGCGGCGGGTCGAGCACGCGCTCCAGCTCGCGAACGAGCGGCGGACCCATACGGTGCCGGACGATCCGGCGGCGCAGGACCGTCTCGCGCGTGCCCTCGGTCACCGCGCCCGTGCCGACGCGTCGGCGGGCGAGCAGATGATGATGGAGCTCTCCCGGTGCCAGGCCCGCGTGCGGGAGCTCCACGCCGCGATCTTCTACCGGCCGCTCCTCGAGCGCTACGCGACGGTGCCCGCCTCGGCCGCAGGTGTGACGCTGCCCGGGGAGGTCGCGCGCATGGGGGACGCCGCCGCGGCGGAGCGGCTGGGTGCACTCGGGTTCCGCGACGCGCAGGGCGCGCTGCGCTCGGTCCGAGCGCTCACCGGAGGGGTGTCGCGGCGTGCCGCGACCGTCCGCGCCGTCCTCCCCGCCGTCCTCCAGGCGCTCGAGGGCAGCGCCGACCCTGACGGGGGCCTGCTGATCCTCCGCGACCTCGTCGAGGCGCAGGGGGATGGGAGCCTGCTGCTGCGCCACCTGCGCGACCAGCCTGCCGCCTCGGAGCTGCTCGGACGCGTCCTCGGGACGAGCCGGCTCGCCGGCGAGCTGCTCATCAGCCAGCCGCAGGGCATCGACTGGCTGCGTGACCCGCGGCTCCGCGACGCTCCGCGGACCGGCGACGAGCTCGCACGGATGGCCGTCGCGCGCCTCCACTGGCAGGACACGACGGCCGCGCTGCGCCGCTTCAAGCAGCTGGAGCTGCTCAGGGTCGTGCTGCGCGACGTCGACACCTCGGTGCCTGAGCGCGGGCCGGGGCTGGGCAGCGGGCCCGCCGGTGAGCTCACCGCGGTCGCCGAGGCCTGCCTGGTCGCCGCGCTGCGGGCGGAGCTGCGGCAGCGTGCGGAGCGGCTCGGCCTCGCGTCGCCCGACGACCTGCCGGTGAGCATGACCATCGTCGGGATGGGGACGCTCGCCGGTGGCGAGCTGACCTACGCGTCGGACCTCGACGTGCTGTTCGTCCACGAGCCGGCCGCCGGTGCGGACGAGGCCGAGGCGACCGCGATGGCCCTCTCGATCGCATCGAGCGTCATCACGTCGCTCTCGGTCATCACGCCCGACGGGAGCGCGTTCGACGTCGATGCCGACCTCAGACCGGAGGGTCGCAACGGGCCGCTGTCGCGCACGCTCGCCTCCTACGAGGCGTACTGGGAGCGCTGGGCCGAGCCGTGGGAGCGGCAGGCGCTGCTGCGCGTGCGCAGCGTCGCGGGGGACCGTGGGCTCGGGCAGCGCTTCGAGCGCGCCGCGTCCGCCCACGCCTACGCACCGACCCTCGACCCGGACCGGCGCCTCGCGACGCGCATGATGAAGGCTCGCATCGAGAAGGAGCGCATCCCCCGGCGCGTCGAGCCCGAGCGGCACCTGAAGCTCGGCCCCGGCGGGATCTCCGACGTCGAGTGGACCGTGCAGATGCTCCAGCTGGAGCACGGGTACGCGCGTCCGGCGATGCGCACGCCTTCGACGCTGGCCGCGCTCGATGCCGCCGAGGACGAGGGGCTGCTCGACCACCGTGACGTCGAGCGCCTGCGCGACGGTTTCCGCTTCGCCGCGACGGTGCGCAACAGGCTGGCGCTGCTGCGGCTCCGGGAGACCGACGTCGTGCCGACCGGCGACCGGCTCGAGCAGCTGGCGCGCGCCATGGGGTACGGGCGGGGCGGTCGGCAGCAGGTCGAGGCCGACTGGTTCCGCAACGCCCGCCACGTCCGCGCCGTCACCGAGCGTGTCTTCTACGGCATGACGGAGCGGGGGAACGGGTGAGCGTCCGCGAAGGGGGTCCGGGGCACCTCCGGTCACCGCTGGCCCGTCCACCCGGCCCGCCGCTCGCGGTCGCGTTCGACTGCGACGGGACGATCGCCGACACCGAGTCGCCCTCCCTCGCCGCATGGTCGGACACGCTCACGGCCCGAGGCGTCCGGTGGTCCGTCGCCGACCTGATGTCGTTGGTCGGTCGCCCGTTCGCCGACAACTGGGCGGTCTTCTCCGCCCGGGGCGACCTCGGCGACGAGGGGGAGTTCCGCGCAGAGATCCGCACACGGTTCCGGGCCCGGATCGAGCAGGGGCTCGAGGTCCACGAGGACGTCGTCAGGAGCATGCAGGCGGCGCACGCGCAGGGCGTCGCGGTCGCGGTCGTGTCGTCCTCGACGCGGGACCATGTCGGTCGCGTGCTGGAGCATGCCGGGGTCGTCGACCTCGTCCGTCTCGTCGTCGCCTCCGGTGACACCCCGGCTCACAAGCCGGCGCCGGACCCCTACCTCGCGGCCTGCGCGCAGCTCGGGGTGGAGCCGGACCGCACGGCCGCGGTGGAGGACACCCCCACGGGCGCACGCTCGTCCCGTGCTGCGGGGCTGTGGACCGTCGCCGTCCGTCGGGCGCACACCGACGTCGAGGTGGAGCAGTACGCGCACCTCGTCGTCGACGTGCTCGAGCCCGTGCATCTCGGCCTCGCAGCCCCTTCCTGAGGTCAGCGCGGGGCGGACTAGCCTTCCCGCCATGGACCTCTCCCCGCTCGACCTCGGCCTGCTCGTGCTCCGCGTGGGCATCGGTGTGCCCTTCGCGCTGCATGGCTTCCAGAAGCTCCTCGGATGGTTCGGAGGGGGAGGACGTCGGGCGACCGCGGCGTGGTTCGCGTCGCTCGGCTTCGGGGACGGGCGAGCTGCGGCGCTGCTCGCCGGGTCGGGAGAGATCGTCGGCGGTCTCGGGCTCGCCGCCGGGCTGCTCACCCCGCTCGCCGCCGCTGCGGTCGTGGGCACGATGACCACGGCCGCGTTCGTGAACAACGCGGCGGCCGGGTTCTGGTCGGTCGCGAAGGGCTGGGAGCTGAACGGCTACCTCATCGTCGTGGCGACGGCCGTCGCGATCATGGGGCCGGGAGCGCTGTCGCTCGATGCGGTGCTCGACGTCCCCGGTCTCCTGGGCGTCCAGCTCGACGGGACGCTCGGTGCCGGAGCCGTCGGTGCCGGGCTGCTCGGTGGCTGGGCGAGGTGGGCGACCCGGCGGCGGGACGTCGCATGACGGGACCGTTCGGGCGCGTGCCGGTGGGCGCGCGGGACGCCGTCGTGAGGGCCGCGGGTGCGGTCACGCTCGTCCTGCTCGCGGTCATCCTCCTGCTGGGGATGCCGCTGCGGACGCCCGCGACGCCGCTCGGGATCGTGTCGCTGCAGTTCGCCGCCTCGCCCGCTGCCGCGGCGGAGATGCTCGCGGCCTGGGAGGGTGTCGCGAGGTCCCGCCTGGCGTGGGCGCACGGCCTGGACGTGCTGCTGCCCATCGCGTACGCGACGTGGACGGGGACGCTCGCGACCGTCCTGTCCCGTCGCTCGGCACGTGCAGCCGGTCCGGCGGCCCTCGCCGCGGGTGCGGTGGTCGTCGCAGCGGTCGCGGACCAGGTCGAGAACGCCGCGATGGCGGTCACGATGCTCGTCGGCCCCTCATGGGGGAGCGTGCTGCTCACGCTCGCCTCAGCGACGGTGAAGTCGGCGACGCTCGTCGCCGCACTCGGTGCGCTGGCCGCAGCCGTCATCCGAGCACGACCACGGCAGGGAGTCCCGACATGAGCCCCGCAGACATCGCCCTCATCATCGTCGCCGGTGTCGGTGCCGGAGTCATCAACGCCGTCGTCGGGGCAGGGACACTCGTCACGTTCCCGACGCTGCTGCTCCTCGGCTACCCGCCGGTGCTCGCGAACGTCTCGAACACGGTCGGGCTGCTGCCGGGCCAGGTGATGGCGACGATCGGCTACCGAGCGACGCTGCGCGGACGCGGCGCGCTGCTGCGCCGGCTCGTCGTCGCTGCGACGGTCGGAGGGCTCGTCGGGGGGGCGCTCCTCGTGCTCCTCCCGTCGCGCGCGTTCGAGTCGGCCGTCGCGTGGCTCCTGCTCGCCGCGGCGCTGCTCGCCGCGCTCCAGCCGCG
>SKII01000132.1 GCA_007116505.1 Nitriliruptoraceae bacterium | reverse complement strand
TCCGCCCAGAGGCGCTCGAGCGCGTAGAACCCGCGCTGCTCGACGTGGAGCACGTGGCACACCAGGTCACCGAAGTCCAGCAGCACCCACCCGGACGAGGCGACCCCCTCGCGGCGCAGCGGCTTGCGTCCGAGGCCGTGGAGCACCTCCTCGATCCCCTGCGCGACCGCGCCGAGCTGCCGCTCGTTGGACACGGACACGACGAGGAACAGGTCGGCGACGACGAGGACGTCCGCCACCTCGAGCAGCACCGCGTCGGTCGCGCTGCGCTCGTCGGCAGCGGCAGCGGCAGCGACGCCGAGCGCCACCGCCTCGTCGGAAGCCGGCACAGCGTCTCCTCGTCGTGGTCGGACCGGGAGCCTATTGCGCCTGCGGGGCGCCGTAGAGCCCCCGCCGGCGCACCTCTGCGTCGACGGACGGCGGGACGAGCCACCGGGTCGCCCCACCGCGGGCGAAGCGCTCACGGAGGTCGGTCGACGACACGTACAGCTGCGGGATCTCGAGGTGCACGAACGGCCCGGGCAGCAGCGCCGCGTCCGGGGGTGCGTTACCGGGGCGCGTCACGACGACGAACGTGGCGAGCGCGAACGCGTCGGCGATGCGCTCCCATGCCGGCAGAGCAGCTGCCGCGTCCTCGCCGAGCACGAAGAAGTACTCGGCGGAGGGGTCCTCGTCGCGCAGCTCCGCGAGCGTGTCGGCCGTGTAGGTCGGCCCCGGACGTCCGACCTCGCGCGCGTCGACCACGAGCCCCGGCACGTCGGCGACCGCAGCCTCGACGAGTGCGACCCGGTCGGCCGCGGAGGAGACGACCGACTTCATCCACGGCTCCCCGGCGACGAGCAGGCGGACCTCGTCGAGCCCGAGCTCCACGAGCGCGCACTCCGCGACGACGAGGTGTCCGAGGTGCGGCGGGTCGAACGTGCCGCCGACGAGGCCGATCCGGCGCGGCCGGTCCGGCCCGCTCACGCGACCCGCTCCACGAACGCGGCGAGCTGGCGGACGTTGCGCACCTCGACCATCTCCTCGACGTAGCGGGCGTAGGACGCCGCGACCGAGTCGCCCGTGTCCCATGCGCTCCGCGGCTCCGGGTTGAGCCACCACACGCGCCGGGCCCGGCGCTGGATGCGCTCGAGGGCCTGCGCCGCGGGGTGACGGTAGTTGGTGCGTGCGTCGCCGAGGACCGCCACCGTCGAGCGGGCCGTGACCTCGTGGCCGTGACGCTCCACGAACGTGGTGAGCGCCCTGCCGTAGTCGGAGTGGCCGTCGGCCCACACCACCTTCGCCTCGGACATCAGGCGGGCGACCGCGTCCTCCACGTCGCCGTCGGCGAACAGGCCGGTGACCTCGTCGAGCGCATCGACGAACGCGAACGACCGCACGCCGGCGAACTCCTCCTGCATCGCGTGCACGAGCAGGAGCGTGAAGCGCGCGAACGTCGCGACGGATCCGGACACGTCGCACAGCAGCAGCAGCTCGGGCCGGTGGGGCCTGCGCGGGCGGAAGCTCGGCGCGAACGGCACGCCGCCGGTCGACAGGGCACGGCGGACCGTCCGGCGCACGTCGAGCGGCCCGTCGTCCCCACGTCGGCGGCGCACGGCGCTGCGGGCGGCGAGCCGCCGTGCGAGCGGACGGACGCGATGGCGCAGCTCCGCCTGCTGAGCCGCGGACAGGTGCAGCAGGTCCAGCTCCTCGAGAGCGGGCGGGACCATGGAGCGGGCGATGGCCTGAGGATCACGGTCGGCCACCGCACGGCGACGCACCTCGGCGTCGATCTCCTGCACGAGCAGGGCGAGGCGGGCCTCCAACTCGTCGCGGGCGAGCCGCAGCTGCAGCGGGGTGAGTGTCTCCTCCGTCTCGCTCCTGCGCAGCAGCTCCTCGAGGATCCGCGTCGGGTCGACGGCTCGGAGCACGCGGTAGCGGAAGAACCCTCCACCGTCCCGCCCGCCGCCTGCGGTCATCGGGAGCCGTCCGAAGCGGTCCACGGCCTCGCGGGCCATCCTGCGCACCTGCTCCTCGTCGCCCTCGAGGAGCCTGCGAAGGAGCTCCTCGACGAACTCCTCCGCGTCGTCACCCTCCCCCGCCTCCGCACCCTCATCCCCGGTGGCCGCACGGTCCGTGCCGTCGCCCCCCGGGGCCGCGTCGTCGGACGGGGGTCCACCCGCCCCCACCCGCGGCGGGAGGAAGAGGTCGAAGAGGGCGTCGAAGGTGGGGCGCTGCGCGCCGGAGTTCAGCGACACCGCCGCCAGCGTCTCGCGGACCTGCCGCCGGTCACCGAGGTCGACGTGCCCGAGCGCACGCACCGCGTCGATCGTCTCCGCCTGCGTCACGCCGATGCCCGCACGCCGAAGGGCGGCGGCGAACGACGTGAGCCGGTCGAGCAGGGCTCCGCCGACGACGTCGTCGTCCGCACCGGGGCCCATCCCTAGCCGCCGAACCCGGCGAGCACGTCACCGACGAGCAGCCACGTCATCCCCCGCGTGACGAGCGCGTCCTCGACGGCGACCCCCGCCCCGAGGAGGGACGCGAGGAGCACCTCCCGGTCGATGCCATCGCGTCCGACCGGTGCGGGCCCGACGAGCGCCTCACGGATGCTCCCCTCCTCCAGGTCGACGACGAGCGTCACCGTGCGCGGGTCGGGTGGTGCGAGCTCGCCGAGCGGCCCGAACGTCGGCAGGGGCAGCAGGGCATCGGGCGGAACGTCAGGATGGACCGTCAGCAGCGCGCTCGCCGTGTCGACGTGGGCGACCTCGAGGCGCAGCGCCGGCTCCTGCGCGAGACCTGCGGGCAGGGCGGCACGCACGGTCGAGGCGTCGATCCGCCAGGCCGCCTCGGCGTCGACGCGTGCGAACGCGAGGACCGCGGGCAGCTCGTCGTCCGCGTCGAGGACGATGCGCCGGGCGAGCACGACCATCTCCGGCCCGAGCACGGCGGACGTCCGCGAGCCCTGCAGGCCGGCGGGCGCGCGCGGGAGCTCGACGACGGGGGCCCACACGCGGCCGCGGACGTGGTCGCGGAGCTCGAGCACCGCGTCGGTCCCGTCCTCGTCGGTCCGCAGACCCAGCATGTTCCCCCCGCGCGCGTCGTGGAGGAACGACAGCGGCGAGCCGACCGCGGACGTGTCGACGCAGGTGCCGCGCTCGAACCCGTCGCGGGTGGGCACGAGCGGCACGAGCGCATCGACCTGACCGGTGAGCGTGTTGCCGACGACGAGCGCGAACAGGGCGATCCCGTCGCCGACCACGGTCACGCTGCGGCGGAACGTCGCCCCGGCGACGACGTCACCCTCGGCGGACACGAGCGCTGCACCGTCCCCGGTGACGACGACCGCCCCGATGCCTGCCGGGGCCTCCCCGATGCGCAGCGGCGTGTCGAGCGGCAGACGGACCGCGCTCGTGACGGGCCCGAGCAGCGCCTCCGCGGCGGCGACGGCGTCCGGCCCTCCGGTGGCGAGCAGCTCGCGCGCCGCCGGACCACGCTCGGCGACCAGCGGCGCGTCGACGGCGACAGGACGGAGCTGGCGGCAGCTCGTCGTCGCGAACAGGGCCGCGTAACCGACACCGAACAGCACGAGGCCGAACATCACGGCGAGCGCGGTCAGCAGGACGCGGCGGTCGGCCCTGGCCTCGGCGCTGCGGACATCGGGTGCGCTCATTGCTCGTCGGCACCGGTGACGGTGCCGAGGTGCGCCGCAGCGCGCTCGAGGTCACGGTGGTGCTTGAGGAGGACGCTCAGCGTCGCCGACATCGCCGCCTCGTCGACCGCCTGCACGCCGAGCTCGAGCAGTGCGCGGGTCCAGTCGAGCGTCTCCGAGATCGACGGGGGCTTGCGGAGCTCGAGGGCCCGGAGCGAGCGGACGACACGGACGACCTGGTCGGTGAGCGCTGCGGGCGCATCGGGCACGCGTGCGGCCACGATGGCGCGCTCCCGCTCGAGCGACGGGTACTCGAGGTGGAGGTAGAGGCAGCGGCGGCGCAGCGCCTCGGACAGCTCGCGGGTGGCGTTCGACGTGAGGACGACGAACGGGGGCCGGCTGCCCCGCACCGTGCCGAGCTCGGGGATCGTCACCTGGAAGTCCGAGAGGATCTCGAGCAGGAGGGCCTCGAACTCGACGTCGACCTTGTCGACCTCGTCGAGGAGGAGGACGGTGCTGCGCTCGGCGCGCAGCGCGCGGAGCAGCGGACGCTCGAGCAGGTAGTCCTCGCCGAAGAGGTCGTCGTGCACGTCCTCCCAGCCAGCCCCCGCATCGACGGCCGTCGCATGCTGGATGCGCAGCAGCTGCTTCTTGTAGTCCCACTCGTACAGGGCCCGCGCCTCGTCGAGCCCCTCGTAGCACTGCAGCCGGATGAGGTCGGCGTCGAGCGCCGTCGCGACCGCCTTCGCGAGCTCCGTCTTGCCGACCCCGGCGGGACCCTCGACGAGGACGGGCTTGCCGAGCCGGCCGGACAGGTGCACGACGGTCGCCGCCGCGTCGTCCGCGAGGTAGCCGGTGGCCGCGAGCCTCCGCTGCACGTCGGCGACGTCCGCGAACCCGGCCACGTGATCGGTCGCCTCCACGCTCGCTCCTCCGACGGGGCCGCTGGCGGAAGAGCCGCTGAGGGGCCGGGATGGGGTCTCCGTCGGGACCGAGGCTACGGCACGCCGGCGCCCGACCCGGGCGCCACCGTCGGGCGCCGGACCGGGAGCGCTACCGTCGCCCGGGCGGCACCACCGTGGGCCGCACAGGGCCCAGGGGGCCCGGGGGGCCACATGCGGGCGATCAGGGTGGAACGCTTCGGCGGGCCGGAGGTGCTCGAGCTGGTCACCGACGCGGCGGAGCCCGCGGTCGGTGACGGCATGGCGCTGCTCGACGTCGCGCGGGCCGGCATCAACTACGCCGACACGCACCAGGCCGAGGACACCTACCTCGC
>SKII01000097.1 GCA_007116505.1 Nitriliruptoraceae bacterium | reverse complement strand
GCGATGCTCGCCCTCGCGCTCGTCGCCCGCCGCCTCGGCACGGACGCCCGGGACCTCCTGGGCGCGCTCGAGGACTTCACGCCCCTCCCGCACCGCCTGCGGCCCATCGCGACGGTCCGCGGCCGGACGTTCGTCGACGACTCGATCGCGACCGTCCCGGAGGCGACCCTCGCCGCGCTCGCGACGTGGCGGCCCCGTGGGCCCGTCACGCTGATCCTCGGCGGGGAGGACCGCGGGCAGGACATCGCCGGGCTCGTCGACGCGCTCGCCGACCCTGACGTCCGCGCCGCCCTACTGCCGCCGCTCGGGCCGCGCATCGCCGAGGCCCTCCGCGAGGGGGGATCCGAGGTGGCCCCCCACGCGACCGGCGATGCCCGCGCCGTCGAGGTGCACGACCTCGCCGCCGCCGTCGCGTGGGCCGACCTGGTCACACCCGAGGGTGGCGCCGTCGTACTGTCCCCAGCTGCACCGAGCTTCGGTGCCTTCCGCGACTTCGTCGAGCGCGGCGAGCGGTTCGCCGCGCTCGTCGCGCTCCTCCCCGACGACCCTCCCAGGAGCCCATGATGACCGAGCCGAACGCGACCGTCACCCGCACCCACGCGGGTCCGCCCCGCATCCTCGTCGCCCCGACGACCCCGATGCCCTCGATGCTCGACGCCATCCGCGCGGGAGGCGGGGAGCTCGTCGACGATCCTGCGGACGCGGAGGGCCTGGTCTGGCTCGACCCGCGCGACCCGTCCCAGCTCGCCGGGATCCTCGCCGCCGGGCCGGGCATCAGATGGATCCAGCTCCCGTTCGCCGGCATCGACCCGTTCCTCGGGCACCTCACGCACGAGCACGTCTGGACCTCCGGCAAGGGGGTGTACGCCGACCCGGTCGCCGAGATGGCCTTCGCGATGCTCCTCGCCGGCTTCCGCAACCTGACCGGCTACGCGCGTGAGCGCACCTGGTCGGCACGGGTCGGACGCAACCTCTTCGACGCGAAGGTCGTGGTGCTCGGCGGCGGGGAGATCACGCGTGCGCTCCTCCCGATGCTCGCGCCGTTCCGCTGCCGTGTCACGGTGCTGCGCCGTCAGAGCGACCCGTTCCCGGGCGCCGACCGGACAGCGACGCTCGACGACCTGCACGCGGAGCTCGCGGACGCGGACGCAGTGGTCATCGCGCTGGCGCTGACGCCGGAGACGGAGCACGTCATCGACGCGGCCGCGCTCGCCGCGATGCCCGACCACGCGATGCTCGTGAACCTCGGGCGCGGCCGGCACGTCGACACGGACGCGCTCGTCGCCGCGCTCGCGGAGGGACGGATCGGTGGTGCGGCGCTCGACGTGACCGACCCCGAGCCGCTGCCGGACGGGCACCCGCTGTGGACCGAGCCGCGCTGCCTCATCACGCCGCACACGGGCAACACGCTCGAGATGGGCATCCCGCTGCTCGAGGCACGCGTGCGCGACAACGTCGGGCGCTTCGCGGCAGGCGAGCCGCTCGTAGGCCTCGTCGACGTCGACGCCGGCTACTGAGGCGACGCCCGGGGCGACCTACCGCGGCGTGGGGACCAGCGGGCGGTAGACGGGGCGACGCTGCTCGTAGGCGGTGATGTCCGGCTCGTGCTCGAGCGTCAGCCCGATGTCGTCGAGCCCCTCGATGAGGCAGTGACGCGTGTGCGGGTCCATCGGGAACTCGCACGTGAAGCCCTCGAGCACGCCGACGGTCGGGACGGTCACCGTCTGCGCCTCGAGGTCGACGACGACCTCGACGGACGGATCGGCGGCGACGCTCTCCGCGATGCGGGCGATGTCCTTCTCGTGCAGCTCGACGCACAGCACGCCGATCTTCCCGCAGTTGGTGTGGAAGATGTCGGCGAAGCTCGACGCGATGATGACGCGGAACCCGGCATCCTCGAGCGCCCACGGCGCGTGCTCGCGCGAGGACCCGCAGCCGAAGTTGCGCCCCGACAGCAGGATCTCCGCACCGGCATGCTCGGGACGGTTCATCGGGAAGCCGGGACGCGGCGTGACCCCATCGTCCTCGTAGCGCTGCTCAGCGAACGCGAACGGCCCGAAGCCGGTGCGCTCGATGCGCTTGGGGTACTGCTTGGGGATGATCTGGTCCGTGTCGACGTCGTCGTTGAGGATCGGGCAGACGTTCGAGCGGACGGTCGTGAACGGTCTCATCGGACGAGCTCCCTGACGTCGGTGAGGTGGCCGGTCACCGCGGCGGCGGCGGCCATCGCGGGCGACACGAGGTGCGTGCGCCCCTTGAAGCCCTGCCGCCCCTCGAAGTTCCGGTTGGACGTCGAGGCGCAGCGCTCCTGGGGCTTGAGCTGGTCGGGGTTCATGCCGAGGCACATCGAGCAGCCCGGCTCGCGCCACTCGAGGCCGGCCGCGACGAAGATGTCGGCGAGGCCCTCGGCCTCCGCGGCGGCCTTCACGAGCCCGGAGCCCGGGACGACGATCGCCTCGATCCCCTCGGCGACACGCCGCCCCTCGACGATGCGGGCGACCTCGCGGAGGTCCTCGATGCGCGAGTTCGTGCACGAGCCGATGAACACCTTGTCGAGCTTCAGGTCCTCGAGCAGCTCGCCGCCCTCGAGCCCCATGTAGGCCATCGAGCGCTCCCACTGGCGACGGGTCGCAGCGTCGGGCGCGTCGTCGAGCTGCGGGACGCGCTGGCCGATCTTCACGCTCATCGCCGGCGTCGTGCCCCACGTCACCGTCGGGCTGATGTCGGAGGCCTGGATGGTGACGACCCGGTCGAACTCCGCGCCCTCGTCGGTGGCGAGCGAGCGCCAGGACGCGACCGCCTCCTCCCACGCCTCACCCTTCGGCGCGAGCGGCTTGTCCTTGAGGTAGGCGATGGTGGTCTCGTCGGGCGAGACCAGCCCGGCGCGCGCACCCCCCTCGATGGACATGTTGCAGATCGTCATGCGGCCCTCCATCGAGAGCCCGCGGATCGCTTCGCCGCGGTACTCGATGACGTGGCCGGTCCCGCCGTCGACCCCGATGACGCTGAGGACGTGGAGGATCAGGTCCTTCGCGACCGTGCCCTCGGGGAGCGGACCCTCGACGTCGATGGCGAGCGTGCGCGGCATGCGCTGCGGGAGCGTCTGGGTCGCCAGCACGTGCTCGACCTCGGAGGTCCCGATGCCGAAGGCGAGCGCACCGAACGCGCCGTGCGTGGCCGTGTGGGAGTCGCCGCACACGATGACGGCGCCGGGCTGCGTGAGGCCGAGCTCGGGGCCGATCACGTGGACGATGCCCTGGTTGCGGTCGCCCATCTCGAACAGCGTGAGCCCGAACTCCTCGGCGTTGCGGCGCATCGCGTCCATCTGCGCGACGGACAGCTCGTCCTCGAGCGGCAGGATCCCTCGCACCTGCTGCGGCAGCGTCGGGACGTTGTGGTCCATCGTCGCGAGGGTCAGGTCGGGACGGCGGACCCGCCGTCCGGCCACCCGGAGACCGTCGAAGGCCTGTGGCGAGGTCACCTCATGGACGAGGTGGAGGTCGACGTAGAGGAGGTCGGGTCGACCCTCATCGCTCCGGACGAGGTGCTGCTCCCAGATCTTCTCGACGATGGTCCGCGGACGGCTCATGGCTGCTCCCTCGGGATGGTGCACGATGCGACCAGCATAGGTCGCGCGTCAGGCGCGGAACTCCTCGCCCCGGGTCACGAGCCGGCGGGAGCGGTTGAGGGCGTCGAGGTAGGCGATGCCGGAGGCCTCCACGACGTCGGTGGACACGCCACGCCCGGTGAAGGTCGCCCCCTGCTCGTCCGCCACCGTGACCAGCACCTCGGCGAGCGCGTCGAGCCCGCCGGTGACCGCGCCGACCTGGTAGGTCCCGAGGCGCACGGCGGGCCGGCCGAGGCCGGCACGGATCGCCTTGCAGACCGCGTCGACCATGCCGTCACCGTCCGCCTCGACGGTGATGCGGCGGGGCTCGCCGCCGGTCGCCTCGTCCGCGTGGAGCTCGAGGACGATCTCCGCGTGCGGCGTCCCGCCCGTCTCCGAGGAGACGCGGACCCCCACGAGACGGTCGTCCCCCGACGTGTCGGCCGAGCCGGCGCTGACGAGGATCGCCTCGAGGTCCTCGGAGCTGACGAGCCCCTTGCGGTCCGCGAGCTCCTTGAAGCGCTGGAACGCGACGGCGCCCTCCGCGTCGTCGAGGCGGTAGCCGAGCTCCTCGACGGCCTTGAAGAACGCGTGCCGTCCGGAGTGCTTGCCGAGCACGATCTGCGACCCGGCCGCGCCGACGTCCTCGCTGCGCATGATCTCGTAGGTGAGGCGGTCCGCGAGCACCCCGTGCTGGTGGATGCCGGACTCGTGCGCGAAGGCGTTCTCGCCGACGACGGCCTTGTTCTTCTGCACCGAGTAGCCCGTGAGGCTCGAGACGAGCCGCGAGGTGCGGGTCAGCTCGCGCGTGTCGAGGCCGTGGTCCCGCCCGAGCAGGTCCGCACGCGTGCGGATCGCCATCACGACCTCCTCGAGCGAGCAGTTGCCCGCGCGCTCGCCGATGCCGTTCACGGCGACCTCGACCTGACGGGCACCGTTGCGCACCGCCTCGAGCGAGTTCGCGACCGCGAGTCCGAGGTCGTTGTGGCAGTGGACGCTGAGCGCGACCCCGCGCTCACCGATCGCGGGGACACGCCGCTGCAGCTCCGCGATCCATGCGCCGAAGTCATGCGGCAGCGCATAGCCGACCGTGTCGGGGATGTTCACCGTGGTCGCGCCGGCCTCGACGGCCGCGGCGACGATGTCGACGAGGAACGCGAAGTCGGTCCGCGTGGCGTCCTGCGGGGAGAACTCGACGTCGTCGGTGTACGCCTTGGCCATCTCGACCGCACGGATCGTCTGCTGGAGGATCTCGTCCTCGGTCGCCTGCAGCATGTACTTGCGGTGGATGTCGGACGTCGAGAGGAACGTGTGGATGCGGCGGTGCCGCGCCGGCTCGATGCCCTTCCACGCGGCCTCGATGTCGCCCTCGAGCGCACGCGCGAGCGCCGCGATGACGGGCGGCTCGCGGTCGTCGGTCTCCCCCTCGCTGCCGCCCGGGCCAGCGGCCGCCCGCGGCGCGTTGCCGATCTGCTCGGCGCCGGCACGGACCGCCGCGAGGTCACCCGCGGAAGCGATCGGGAACCCGGCCTCGATGACGTCGACCTGGAGGCGGGCGAGCTGCTCGGCGATCTCGACCTTCTCGTGTGCGTCGAGCGAGATGCCGGGCGACTGCTCGCCGTCGCGCAGGGTCGTGTCGAAGATGACGACGTCGTCGGGGGCGGCGTCAGCGATGGCATGGTCGACGGGACGGGACATGGCGTGAGCTCCTGTGGTCCTGACCGCCTGCGGGTCTGCCCGGGCGGTGGCGCGCTCGGTCTCGCGATCAGCGCGGATGTGGACGGCCGATGGGCCGCTCCCCCGTCAGGTCCTGCCACCGCGGTCGCCGCCCGGGGGTTGGTCGGGGCGGCGCCGCGGCGTCAAAGGAGGAGGAGCAGGAGCGACAGCGCGAGCGCGAGGACGGCGGCACCGGACACGACGTCGACCCCGCCGGTGGCGAGGAGGGCGGTCGGGGCGGTCTGCGATCGCTGCATGCGGGGAGTGTGGCCGCAGGGAGGGTCTCCACGCGACCCGGCATCCCCCACCGTGCGCTGAGCGCGCACCACCGGACGCGCCGGCGGTCGCGGAGACCCCGCCCCCTCCGGCGGTACCGTCGCTCGACGCCCGGACCCTGACCAGAGAGCCACCGTGACGCCGAACCTCCTCGCCACCCCCGCACCCCCCGTCGGAGGCTTCGAGCTCGGACCGCTCGATGTCCGCTTCTACGGGCTCCTGATCGCGCTGGGCGCCTACCTGGCGCTGCGCTGGACGGTCAGCCGGTACGCCGCGATGGGCGGGGAGGCCGAGCTCGCCGAGCGCGCGGCGCTCGCTGCGATCCTGCTCGGGTTCCTCGGCGCACGCATCGGCTACGTCATCCCGCGTCTCGACCGCTTCGTCGACCGGCCGCTCGAGGTGCTCGCGATCTGGCAGGGTGGCCTCGCTCTGTTCGGAGGCCTGATCGCCGGGACGCTCGCCGTCATCGTGGTCACGCGCCGCGGGGGCGGTGACGTGCGGATGATGGCCGACGCCGTCGCACCCGGGCTCCCGCTCGCGCAGGCCATCGGACGCTGGGGCAACTACTTCAACCAGGAGCTCTACGGTCGGCCGACGGACCTGCCGTGGGGCCTCGAGGTCGACCCGGCCTTCCGCCGACCGGCCGAGGTCGCCGACGCGACGACCTTCCATCCCACGTTCCTGTACGAGTCGCTGTGGAACGCGGCCCTCGTGCTCCTCATCGTCCGCCTCGACCGTCGCCGGGTGCTCCCCCGCGGTGCGTTGATCCTCGTCTACGCCACGGGCTACGGGATCGGCCGCTTCCTCGTCGAGCTGCTGCGCATCGACACGATCGAGCGCTACGCAGGGCTGTCGCGCAACAACTGGCTCGCCCTCGCGCTCATCGTCGTCGGGATCGCCGGGCTGCTCCGGATGCGGTCCGCCGCTCCTGCCGTCGCTCCTGCCGACGCTCCTGCCGACGCTCCTGAGGATGACGGGGCGGAGGACCGGGCGGAGGACGGGTCCGACGACGGGTCCGACGGGCCGAGGCCTTCGGCCCTGACCTCCGACGACGAGGACGCGTAGGCTCCCCCCGTCATCGGTCCGGGGGGTCCGGCGCCGGGACAGGGACAGGGGGTGCCCGATGAACATCGTGACCGGGTTCCGGCCGAGCACGGAGGGTCGCGCAGCCGTCGACCGAGCCATCGAGGAGGCACGGCTGCGCGGCGGGACCGTGCTCGTCGTCCACTCCATGCGTGGCGGCGAGCGCGACGAGCTCGAGCGCCTGATGGACTACCGCGAGCGCTTCGAGCGGCTCAAGGCCGACCTCGAGGCTTCGGGCGTCCCGCACGAGCTGATCGAGTACGCGCGAGGGAACTCCCCCGCGGAGGACCTGCTCGCCATCGCGCGTGACCGCGACGCCGCGCTCATCGTCATCGGCATCCGGCGTCGCTCCCCCGTCGGCAAGCTCGTCCTCGGATCGAACGCTCAGGACGTGCTGCTCGAGGCCGAGTGCCCGGTGCTCGCCGTCAAGTCGACACCTACGGACTGACCTCCGAGCCGTCCGTCGCAGCGGCCGCCCCTTCGGCGACGGCCGCCGCAGCAGGCATGCCGGCGCCGACCGCGTGCACGCCGCCGTCGCAGTGCACGAGCTCGCCCGTGACACCGGGCATCCACTCGCTCAGCAGCGCACAGACGGTGCGCGCCACCGGCGTCGCGTCGCGCGCGTCCCAGCCGAGCGGTGCGCGCTCCTCCCACACCGGCTCGAACGTCTCGAAGCCTGCGATGCCGTGCGCGGCGATCGTGTGCAGCGGCCCTGCGGCGACGAGGTTCACGCGGATCCCGCGCGGACCGAGGTCGCGTGCCAGGTAGCGGCTCGCCGACTCGCGCCCGGCCTTCGCGACCCCCATCCAGTCGTAGCCGGGCCACGCCACCGTCGCGTCGAAGTCGAGCCCGACGATCGATGGTGCGTCACCCCGCGCGAGCAGGTCGGCGAAGCCGCGGCCGAGCGCGACGAGCGAGTAGGTCGAGACGTGGACCGCCGTCGCGACGTCGCTCCACGGCGCGGTGAGGAAGCCTCCACCGAGCGCGGTGTCCGGGGCGAACGCGACCGCGTGCAGCAGCCCGTCGAGCCTCCCCCAGCGCTGCTCGATCGCCGCCGCGGCCGCGGCGATGTGCGCGTCGTCGGTGACGTCGAGCTCGAGCACGTCGACCGGCCCCGGCAGGCGCGTCGCCGCCCGCTCCGTGAGGCGCCGGCCGCGGCCGAAGCCGGTGAGCACGACCTCAGCACCCTGCTCCTGCGCCTGACGGGCGACGTGGAACGCGATGGAGCGCGTGTCGAGCACGCCGGTGATCAGGATCCTGCGACCTTCGAGCAGCATGGCGACCTCCTCGGTCATCCTCCGTCGGGCATGTCCTCGTCGGGCATGTCCTCGTCGAGCACGGACTCGTCGAGCACGGACTCGTCCAGCATGGTCGTGTCCCCCACGACGACGGCGAGCGCGACGCCGGCGTCGTGCGACAGCGAGCAGGCCAGCCGCGACGGCCGACCGCCGATCCACAGCGACGGCGCGCCGTCCTGCCCGGTGCGCACCTCGACCTGGGTCAGGCCGGGTCCGCGCGCTCCGAGCGCCTTGCGGGTCGCCTCCTTGGCGGCGAAGCGTGCAGCCAGGCGCTCGACGGCGAGGTCGCTGTCGCGGTCCACGTCCCCACGCGTCGCGTCGCGCAGCTCGAGCTCGGTGAAGATGCGCTCGCGAGCCGCCGGGCGCTCCGCGAGCAGGCGACGCATCCGCGCGACGTCCACGACGTCGCATCCCACCACCGGCCGGACCCCGGTCCCCGTCATCCCGCTGCCTCGGTGGTGCGGTGGCCGGCGGCGCCCTCGGCGACGTCGCCCCCCCGGATCGGAGAGAAGTCCGGCGCGGTCGTCGTCCGGGCGAGCTCGGCGAGACGCTCCTGCAGCTCGGCGCTGAACGACCGTCGTGAGGCCGGCGTCTGGTCGGGCGGCGCCATGCCGGCGGCGAAGCGCACGGTGACGTGTCCCCCTCGGAGCCGCGGACGCCGCCCGATCGGCCACACGTCGTGGATGCCGGCGACCGCGACGGGCACGACCGGCACGCGCGTGGCCGCCGCGAGGCGCGCGAGTCCGCTCCGGAGGCGATGCACCCGACCGTCGCGGCTCCGCGACCCCTCGGGGTAGATGACGACGCAGGCCGCGCCGGCGAGCAGATCGGCGAGGACGTCCATGGCGGCCGCGTCACCCTCGCCACGGTCGAGCGGGACCATGCCGAGACCCGGCAGCCGGCGGCCCACAATCGGCCAGGCCAGCAGCCGCCGGTCGCCGAGGAAGTGCGTCGGGCGCGGGACGGCAGCACCGATGGCGAGCGAGTCAGCGTGCGACTGGTGCGTGGAGGCGAGCAGGACGGGACCGGCGGTCGGCACGTGCTCGGTGCCCTCGATGCGCAGGTCGAGCCACGTCCGCAGCACCGGTCGCAGCAGCCCGGCGACCCGCGCCTGCGCCGCGGGGACCAGCGCGTCGGTGGGGGCGCTGCGCTCGAGGTCTCCCCTGCTCACGCGACGCTCACTGCGGCAGGTTGTCGTGCACGAAGCCGCGCGGTTCGCCACCGGCGAGCGAGCGCAGCAGCGATGCGACCGCGGCCCTGCTGTCGGCCGGGTCGATGATCTCGCTCACGCTGCCACGACCCGCAGCCACACCGACCTGCATGGCATCGCGGCGGTAGGAGTCCATCAGGTGCTCCCTCCGCTCGGGATGCGCCTCGATCTCACGCCGGAAGATGAGGTCCGCCGCACCCTCGGCACCGAGCACGGCGAGCTCCGCTCCGGGCCAGGCGAGCACCGCGTCCGCGCCGATGCTGCGCGAGTTCATGACGATGTACGCGCCACCGTAGGCCTTGCGGAGCACGAGGCTGATACGCGGGACCGTCGCGCTCGTGAACGCGTGCAGCAGCTTCGCACCGCGCCGGATGACCCCACCGTGCTCCTGCGACGTGCCCGGAAGGAAGCCGGGCACGTCGACGAGCACGACGAGGGGGATGCCGAACGCATCGCAGAAGCGCACGAAGCGCGCGCCCTTCTCGCTCGCGGTCGCATCGAGCACCCCGGCGAGCCAGGCCGGCTGGTTCGCGACGATCCCGACGGTCGCACCCTCGATGCGCGCGAGCCCGACGACGAGGTTGCGCGCCCAGCGCTCCTGGAGCTCGAGCATGCTGCCCTCGTCGACGATGGCGGCGACGACGTCGCGCACGTCGTAGGGGTCGCGGGCCTCCTTGGGGACGACGGCCCCCGGGTCGTCATGCGCGGGCGGCAGCGGAGCGACACGCGGCGCGGGCAGCCATGCGGCCGAGGGGAGGTAGGAGAGGAGGCGGCGGGTGAGCGCGAGGGCGCCGGCGTCGTCCGGCGCGACGAGGTGCGCGCTCCCGGTCCGGGCCGCATGCACCTCCGGGCCGCCGAGCGAGCGCGCGTCGACGTCCTCGCCGGTGACCGCCCGGCCGATGCGCGGTCCGGTGAGGAACATCGTGCCCGCATCGCTCATCACGGTCAGGTCCATCAGGGCCGGCGAGTACACCGCTCCTCCGGCGCAGGCGCCGAGGATCACCGAGACCTGCGGCACACGCCCCGACGCGGCGACGTTCGCGCTGAAGACGCGCCCGTAGCCGTCCAGCGCCGCGACGCCCTCCTGGATGCGAGCGCCACCCGAGTCGTTGATGCCGACGACGGGCGTGCCGCCGCGGACGGCACGGGTGATCGTGTCCGCGATGCGGTCCGCGTGCGCCTCCCCGAGCGACCCTCCGAGCACGTAGCGGTCCTGCGCGAACACGTGGACGGGCCGTGCATCGATCGCCGCGGTGCCCGCGACGACCCCGTCGCCGGGGATGCGGCGGTCCTCGAGGCCGAAGCCGGACGCCCGGTGCAGCCGCTCGGAGCCGAGCTCGAGGAACGTGCCGTCGTCCGCGAGGATCTCGACGCGGCTCCGGGCGGAGTCCGCCGGTCGCAGCGGCAGACCCTCCACCGCGGGGGCCTCCGAGCCGAGCACCACGTCGTCGCCCATGGTCACGCCCTCGTCAGGACGAGCGCGGCGTTCTGCCCGCCGAAGCCCATCGACGCCGAGATGACCGCCTCGAGCGCGACCTCGCGAGCCGACCCGCTGACGACGTCGAGCTCGATGTCGGGGTCCTGGGTGGTGAGGTTCGCCGTCGGCGGCACGAGGCCGTCGCGCAGCGCGCAGGCGGCGAGGATCGCCTCGACCGCGCCCGCGGCACCGAGCAGGTGGCCCGTGACCCCCTTCGTCGACGTCACCGCGACGTCACGCAGGTGGTCACCGAAGACGGTGCGCAGGGCACGCGTCTCCGCGATGTCGTTGAGCGGCGTGGAGGTGCCGTGGGCGTTGTGATGCCCGATGCGGCTGCGGTCGATGCCGGCGTCGACGATCGCACGCTCCATCGCCAGCGCCGCGCCCCCGCCGTCCTCCGGCGGTGCGGTCGCGTGGAACGCGTCGGCCGACGCTCCACAGCCTGCGACGGTGAAGAGCGGCCGCGCGCCTCGCGCCTCCGCATGCGCTCGCGACTCGAGGACGACGATGCCGGCGCCCTCCCCCATCACGAACCCGTCACGGGCGACGTCGAAGGGACGGCTCGCCGCGGCCGGGTCGGGGTTGGTCGAGAGCGCACCCATCTGCGCGAAGGCGCTGATCGCGATCGTCGTGATACCCGCCTCGACGCCGCCGGCGATGACGACGTCCGCCGTCCCGCTCCGGACGAGGTCACGAGCCACGTGGATCGCGGACGCGCCCGCGGCGCAGGCGGTGTTGACCGTCAGGTTCGGGCCACGTGCGTGCGTACGGATCGCGATGGACCCGGCCGCCGTGTTCGACAGCATGCGCGGCACGAACAGGGGGCTGACGCGCGTCGGCCCCTCGGCCGTGAGCCGGGCGTACTCCGCCTCCCACGCCTCGCCACCACCGATCCCCGAGCCGATCACGACGCCGGCCCGATCGGGGTCGACGGCGACGATCACGTCCGGGTCGCCGTCCGCCGCAGGGTCGACGAGCCCGGCCTGCGCCAGCGCCTCACGAGCGGCGATCAGGGCGAGGTGGGTGAAGCGGTCGAGGCGGCGCATCGAGCCTCGGCCGAGCTCGGCGTCGACGTCGAACGCAGGAGCACGGCAGCTCACCGCCACCGGCGCACCCGCCGCGGCGAGCCGCTCATCATGCGTCGCCCGGGAGACGCCGGCGAGCACGCCCTCCCAGGTCGCCGACACCCCACGGCCGGCAGGGGTGATGGCACCCATGCCGGTCACGACGACGTCGCGCTCGGACCCCTCGCCCGCCACGCGACCGCCGCTCACGCCTGGCGCTCCCGCACCTTGTCGATCGCGTCCTGGACGGTACGGACCTGCTCGAGGTCCTCGTCGCCGAGCTTCACGCCCGTGCGGTCCTCGAGGGCGAGGGTCAGCTCGACGATGTCGAGCGAGTCGAGCCCGAGCGCCTCGAACGTCGCGTCGGGAGCGACCTCCTCGGCGGGGACGCCGAAGTCGGCCGTGAGGAGCTCGGTGAAGGCGGTGAGCAGGTCGTCGCTCATTCGGTGTGCCTCCTGGGTCATGCGGTCGGTCGTGCGGTCGGTCGTGCGGTCGGTCGTGCGGTCGGTCGTGCGGTCGTACGTCAGATCGCGGCGCCCCCGTCGACGGGGAGCACCACACCGGTCGTGGCGGCGGCACGTGGGCTCGCGAGGTACGCGATCGCGTGCGCGACCTCGTCGGCGAGCACCGCGCGTCCGATCGGCGCTGCCTCGACGAGCGAGGCCCTCGCCTGCTCAGGGAGCCCCAGCGTCATCGCGCTCTCCACGTAGCCGGGGGCGACCGCGTTCACGGTGATGCCCTTGCGCGCGACCTCTCGGGCGAGCGAGCGGGTCATGCCGATCATGCCGGCCTTCGCGGCGGCGTAGGCGACCTGACCCGCATTGCCACGCAGCGCCACGATCGACGAGACGTTCACGATGCGGCCGTAGCGCGCGCGGAGCATGGGACGCAGCACAGCGCGGCTCAGCAGGTAGCTGCCGCGGAGGTTCGTGTCGATCGTCGCATCGAAGCGCTCCGGCTCGAGGCGCAGCAGCAGGTCGTCCCCCGTCATGCCCGCGTTGTTGACCAGCACGGCGGGCGTGCCGAGCTCGAGCGCCGTGGTGACGCACGCCTCGACCTGCTCGGGGTCGGTCACGTCGAGGCGCACGGCGGTCGCGCTCCCAGCCCGCTTCGCGACGAGCTCCGCGACGAGCGCCTCGGCGGCTGCGGCATCGGAGCGGTAACCGACGACGACGTGGTTGCCCTCGGCGGCGAGCGCCCGGCAGGTCGCGCCCCCGATGGCGCCGGTCGCGCCGGACACGATGGCGACCGGGGAGTCCGGGGTTCCGCTCATGACGTCGCCCCGTCCCTGACCGTCCCTGCCCACTCGACCACGCAGGAGCCCCAGGTCAACCCGCCCCCGAACGCCGCGAGGAGCAGCCGTGCGCCCGGCTCGAGGCGACCCGTGCGTCGGGCGTCGTCGAGCGCGAGCGGGATCGAAGCGGCCGACGTGTTGCCGTGCCGGTCGACCGTCACGTACGCGACGTCCTCGGGGACGCCGAGGCGCTGCGCGACGGCCTCGAGGATGCGCTGGTTCGCCTGGTGGCCGACGAACAGGTCGACGTCCTCGATCCCGATCCCCGCCGCGTCGAGCGCAGCCTGCGAGGAGGACGCCATGCGCATGACGGCATGGCGGTACACGTCGCCGCCACGCATGCTCATCCGTGACGATGCCTCGGCGTGCAGCACGGGGTCGAACGGCTCGCGCGCGCCGCCGGCCCGCATCCAGAGGATCTCCTTCTCGCTCCCGTCGGAGCCGATGTCGAACGGCCCGATGCTCGCACCCTCGCGGGCCTCGAGCACGACCGCTCCCGCCCCGTCCCCGAAGAGCACCGCGATGGACCGGTCGTCGTGGTCGACGTAGCGGGTGAGCGTCTCCGCGCCGACGAGCAGGACGGTCGCGCCTGAGGCCGCGAGGGCTGCGCCCACCTGGAGCCCGTAGACGAAGCCGCTGCAGGCCGCGTTCACGTCGAAGGCCATGCACTCGAGCCCCATGCGCGCAGCGAGGATCGGGGCCGTCGCAGGGATCGGATGGTCGGGCGTCGTCGTCGCGACGATGACGACGTCGAGGTCCTGCGGCGAGCGTCCCGCGTCGGCGAGCGCACGCTCCGCGGCGACCAGCGCGAGGTCGGACGTCGCCTCGTGGTCCGCGGCGTAGTGACGCTCACGGATGCCCGTGCGCGTCCGGATCCACTCGTCGGACGTGTCGAGCCGCTGCGCGAGGTCGTCGTTGGTGACCACACGCTCCGGCAGGTAGCTGCCGAGGCCGGTCACCGCGACGGCGAAGGTGCTCACCGCTCGATCCAGACGATGCCGTCACCCGAGGCGACCGACTGCTGCGCCGCGGTCAGCGTGCCGCCGACACGTCCGTGCACCGTGGCGACGACGGAGACGGGGCCTCGCGGCGCCTCGAGCACAGCGACGACGTCACCCGGGGCGACGCGGGAGCCGGCGTTGGCGACCGACGTCACCCGCGCATCGGCGGGCGAGGTGATGAGACGGAACGGTGGCAGCGGGATCACGGGAGCTCCTCTGTCGGGTTCGGGGTCGGGGTCGGGGTCGGGGTCGGTCAGACGGCGGGGGCTGGGTCGCCGTGCGCGAGACCGGTGAGGCGCTCGAGGACCTCGCCGATGGCGGCAGGGGCGTCGACGCTGTGCACGCGCAGACCGGGGACGGTGCGACGGGCGATACCGGCGAGCACCCGGCCGGGGCCGACCTCGACGAGGTCGGTCACGCCACGACGCTCGAGCAGGAGCTGCACGTCGCGCCAGCGGACCGCACCGAGGATCCCGTCGACGAGCGAGGCGACGGCCTCCGTGGCGGTCGTGAGCACGCGTGCTCGCGACGAGCTCACGAGCGGGACGCGGGGGTCGCTCGCGGGCTCCGCGGCGACCGCGCTGCGCACGGCCTCGACCGCGGGGGCCATCGCCGGCGAGTGGAAGGCGCCCTCGACATCGAGCATCACGAGCCGACCACCGAGCTCGTCGACACGGACCCGGGCGAGCGCCATGGCGTCGTGGGGCCCCGCGATGACGACCTGTCCGGGCGCGTTGTCGTTCGCGACGACGAGGCCGCCGACCTGCTCGACGACCTCCTCGACCTCGGCGGCAGCGAGCTTGATGACAGCGGCCATGGTGCCGGGGTGCTCACGGCAGGCGGCGGCGGTCGCGACACCCCGCGTGGCCACGACGCGTGCTGCCGAGGCGATGGGCAGCACCTCGGCCGCGGCGGCGGCGCTGTACTCGCCGAGGCTGTGCCCGGCGACGAAGTCGGCCTGCAGCCCGCCGGCGCGCAGCGCACGCCAGGCGACGAGGGACGCGGCGAAGATCAGCGGCTGTGCACGCGAGGTGTCGCCACCCGCCTGGGGGGCGTCGCCCTCAGCGACGATGTCCATCCCGGTCGCCTCGCTCACCGCGTCCAGCACACCGTCGGCGTCATGGTCGACCCACGCTCGGGTGCAGCCGACCGCGAACGAGCCCTGCCCGGGGAAGATGGCGGCGACCTTCATCGCGGACCTCCTCTTCGGTACGGCCTCTGCGGCACGCTCTCTGCGGTGCGGCCGGGTGGACCGCCCGGTTCCGGACGGTGGCTGGAGCGGCAGCATGCCCGACCGCGCCCTGCGGACCGTGGACCGGCGCACACCCAACGCACGTTCCAACTTGGAGCGCACGCTCAACGCTTCAGGGCCCGTACCGTCCCCCCGACGCGTATCCCACCTGCGACCGGGCTGGAGGGTCCGCGACGGGCACGTGGACGGAGGATCGGCCGATGGGACCGCAGGCGCTCGTGCTCACCCACACGGTGAGCGTGCTCGTGCTCGTCGGCATCATCTGGACCGTGCAGGTCGTGCACTACCCGCTGATGGCGCTCGTCGGACCGGAGCGCTTCGTCGCCTACGAGGCGTCCCACTCCCCCCGGATGGCCGCCGTGGTGATGGTCCCATGGACCGTGCAGGGCCTCACCACCGCCGCGCTGCTCGTGATGCGGCCACCCGGAGTCCCCGGCTGGCTCGTCGTGGCGGCGGCGGTCACCGCGGCGATCCCCGTCGTCGTCACCATCGTCGCGAGCGTGCCCGCGCACGTCCGGCTGGGTCAGGGCTTCGACGCCGCCACGCACCGCCGGCTCGTGCGGACCAACTGGGTGCGGACGGCGGCATGGACCGTGAGCGCACCGGTCGCGCTCGCCATGCTCGTCAGGGCAGGCTGATCGCGCGGCCCTCGTGGGCGCCGATGCTCTCGGTGATCCCGGCGAGCACGTCGGGTCTGAGGGGAGCGTCGAGCGCGAGCGCCATGATCGCCTCACCACCGCCGGAGCGACGGCCGACCTGCGCGGACGCGATGTTGACGCCCGCCTCGCCGCAGGCGGTGCCGATGGCGCCGATGACGCCGGGCCGGTCGTCGTAGCGGAAGAACGCCATGTGCGGGGTCGGCTCGACGTCGATGGGCGTGTTCCACACCTCGATGATGCGCTCCCGGTCCCCCGGCTGCAGCACCGTCCCGGCGACGCGCGCGACCGTTCCGTCCCTGCGCACGCAGCGGACCCGGAGGAGCGACACGTAGTCGCCACTCTGCGGATCGTTGACCTCCCGCAGGTGGATGCCACGGTGCTCGGCCATCAGCGGCGCGTTGACGAGCGTGACGGGCTCGGTCGACGCGGCCGCGAGCACGCCGCGCAGCACACCGAGGCTGAGCACCCGGTTGTCGTGCCCGGCGATGGCGCCGAGGTACTCCACGGTGATCTCGCCGGTGATGCCGTCCTCCGCGATCGCGGCGAGCAGCCGGCCGAGCTCCTCGGAGAGCGGGAGGAACGGGCGCAGCGCGTCGTCGAGGGGGCCGCCCTGCAGGTTCAGCGCTGACGGGATGAACTCGCCGGCGAGCGCGAGCGTCACGTACTCGGCGACCTGCGTGCCCGCCTTGTCCTGGGCCTCGCTCGTCGAGGCGCCGAGGTGCGGGGCGAGCACGACGTTGGGCAGGCCGAACAGGGGTGAGTCGTTGAGCGGCTCGGACGCGAACACGTCGAGCGCGGCGCCGGCGAGGCGCCCCGAACGCAGCGCGTCGGCGAGCGCGGCCTCGTCGATGATGCCGCCGCGCGCGACGTTGATGAGGCGTGCGTCGGGACGCATGAGCGCCAGCCGGTCGGCGTCCAGCAGGTTCGCCGTCTCCGGTGTGCGCGGCAGGTGGACGGTGACGAAGTCGGAACGTCCGAGCACCGCCTC
>SKII01000105.1 GCA_007116505.1 Nitriliruptoraceae bacterium | reverse complement strand
TCGGCGACGCCACGTCCGCCGAAGGCCGCCGGCACCGTCGTCACCGACGACGGGACGGGCTCGTCGGCCGCGCAGCTCGTCTCGTGGATGGCGGAGAAGAAGTTCGTGTGACCCGGCCGCGCCGGCCCCACACCATCGGAGGCACGACATGAGCGAACTCCTCGTCCTGATCGACCACAGCGGCGGCCAGCCGCGCAAGGTCGCCCTGCAGATGCTCGCCGCCGCACGCTCCATCGCGGACGGGCTCGGCGCCGAGGTCTCGGCGGTCTGGCTCGGTGACGGCGCGCAGGACGCCGCGGCGACCCTCGGGGCGCACGGCGCGGTGCGCGTGCACCACTGGGCGTCCGACGACGCGAAGGCGTTCGTCACGCTCCCGCAGGTCGAGGCGCTCGAGCAGCTCGTCGCGGCGACGTCGCCCGTCGGGGTCCTCTTCGCGTCCTCGAACCACGTGAAGGACGTCGCGGCGCGCCTCGCGCTGCGCGTCGGCGGCGGCGTGATCACCGACGCGACCGGGCTCGCCGTCGAGGGCGGCCGGCCGGCCGTCACCAAGGAGGTCTTCGGTGGCGAGGTCATCACCACCTCGCACGTCGCCGAGGGGAGCCTCCCGATCATCGGTATCGCGTCGAACGCGTTCCCGATCGAGGAGGTCGGTGGTGCAGCCGCGACCGTCGTGCCCTTCGACGTGACGCTGAGCGACGCTGCACGGGCCGCGAAGGTCGACGAGGTCGTGCTGCAGGGCAGCGGCGGCCGTCCCGACATCGCGGAGGCCGCCATCGTCGTGTCCGGGGGACGCGGGCTCGGTGACGCGTCCGGGTTCACGCTCCTCGAGCAGCTCGCGGACCTGCTCGGTGCCGGGGTCGGTGCCTCGCGCGCCGCGACGGACGCCGGCTGGTACCCGCACCGCTACCAGATCGGACAGACCGGGCGGACCGTGTCGCCGACGCTGTACCTCGGCACCGGCATCTCCGGCGCGATCCAGCACCGTGCCGGCATGCAGACGTCGCAGTACATCGTCGCGGTCAACAAGGACCCGGAGGCTCCGATCTTCCAGATCGCGGACTTCGGCATCGTCGGCGACCTGCACGACGTCGTCCCGAAGCTCATCGAGGCGATCCAGGCCCGCAAGGGCTGAGCGCGCTCAGGGGCCGTGCCTCAGGGGCCGTGCCTCAGGGGCCGGGGACGATCACCTCGGTCTCGACGGTCGCCCCGGGTGCGAGGGTGGCCCGCAGGCGGAGCGTCGTGCCCGGTCCCGGCGCGGGCCGGATGCGGACCTCCCCGTTCGAGAAGGCACGGTCGCCCCGTCCGGCGACGTCGACGACCTCCGCCGGGTGCCCATCGAGGAGGACCTCCCAGTCCGTCGCGAGCGGGATGCGTCGGGCGAGCGGGGGAGCACCCGGGGTCGCCAGCCGGCCGAAGCGCAGGTCGGCCCACGGCCCCCAGTCCTCGATCGACAGCAGCAGCAGGCGATGCCCCGCCGCCTCGCCGACCTCGACGAGCAGGGGACGGACCGCGCGCGGGTGGTCCGGGGCGCTGACGTCCGCAGGGAGGTGGGGTCGCATGGTGGCTCCTGTCGTCCGGCCCCGGCGGGCCGGTCCACGTCATCCCCGGCCCCGGCGTCGGGGTCGAGGGGGGTAGCGTGCCATCCGTGCAGGCGGACCTCGACCACGCGGCGACGACCCCTCCGCGCCCCGAGGTGCTGGAGGTCCTCGAGCGCTGGGTCCGGTCGGCGAACGCGTCGGCCCGCCACCTCGCCGGGCAGGAGTCCCGCCGCGCCGTCGAGCACGCCCGTGAGCAGGCGGCGACCGCGCTCGGCTGCACGCCGCACGACGTCGTGTTCACCTCCGGAGGGACGGAGGCCGACAACCTCGCCGTCAAGGGCATCGCGTGGGCCGCACGCGGACGTTCCGGCGGCCGGCCACCGCACGTCGTCACGACCGCCGTCGAGCATGCGGCCGTCCTCGAGCCCGCACGCTGGCTCGCCGCCCGCGGCGACATCGAGCTCGACGTCGTCGCCCCCGACCGGGACGGACGGGTGGCTCCTGACGCGGTGCTCGCGCACGTGCGCGACGGCTCGGACGGTCGCTCGCCGACCGTGCTCGTCAGCGTGATGGGTGCCAACAACGAGACGGGCGCCGTCAACGACGTCGCGATGCTCGGCGCAGCCCTGCGCGAGCGAGGCGTCGCCCTCCATGTCGATGCCGTGCAGTGCGTCGCGACGCTCGACGTGTCGCTGACCGGCTGGTCGGCGGACGCGCTCGCCGTGTCCGCGCACAAGGTCGGCGGGCCGCAGGGCGTCGGGGTCGCGGTGCTCCGGCGGGGCCTCGGCGTCGAGCCGAACGTGCACGGCGGCGGACAGGAGCGGGGCGTGCGTTCCGGGACGTTCGCCGTGGGGCTCATCGCCGCCTGCGGGGAGGCGCTCGAGCGCGCGGCCGTGGAGCGCGACCGGCTCCGCTCCCGCCTGGAGGGGCTCTCCGACCGTCTCGCGTCCGGGCTCGCCACGGTCGACGGCGTCCGACGCAGCGGACCGGCCGACCCTGCACATCGCCTCGCGTCGCACGTGCACGTGATGGTCGACGGGGTCGACGGGGAGGCGCTCGCGCTCGGCCTCGACGCGTCGGGGGTCGCGGCGGCGTCCGGATCGGCCTGCTCGTCGGGTGCTGCGAGCGGGTCGCACGTCGTCGCCGCCTGCGGGCTCGAGGGCACGCCGCTCCGGCCCAGCCTCGGCTGGACGAGCACGGAGGAGGAGGTCGACCACGCCGTCGCCGTCCTCCGCGATCTCGTGCCGCGCCTGCGGGACGGGGGCGACGTGTTCGGCCTGCGGGCCGCGGGGAGCGTGGGCTGATGGCGCGCGTGCTGGTCGCGATGTCCGGAGGGGTCGACAGCGCCGTCGCCGCCGCGCTCCTCGTGGAGCAGGGGCACGACGTGACGGGCGTGCACCTCCGCCTCGCGGACGTCGCCGTGGAGGACCAGGTCCCCGGTCACGGGTGCTGCGGGATCGACGATGCGCAGGACGCGCGACGCAGCGCGCAGGTGCTCGGCATCCCGTTCTACGTGTGGGACATGACCGACGTGTTCGAGCGTGAGGTCCGTGCGCCGTTCGCCGACGCCTACGCGGCGGGGGCCACCCCCAACCCATGCGTGTCGTGCAACGAGCGCGTGAAGTACGCGGCGCTGCTCGAGCGTGCCCGGGCGCTCGGCTTCGACGCGCTGGCGACCGGTCACCACGCTCGTCTCGAGCGGGATGGTCATCCGGTGATCGGACCCGGTCCTGGGGCCCGGCTCGTCCGCGCCCGGGACGCGGCGAAGGACCAGAGCTACGTGCTGCACATGGCCTCCCCGGAGCAGCTCGCCGCGACGCTCCTGCCCGTCGGCGAGCTCACGAAGGAGCAGGTCCGTGCGCGCGCCGCCGCGCTCGGGCTGCGTGTCGCGGGGAAGCCGGACTCGTACGACGTGTGCTTCATCCCCGACGGGGACACGCCGGGCTGGCTCCGCCGCGAGCTCGGTGATCGCCCCGGTCCCGTCGTCGACGTCGACGGCGCCGTCCTGGGGACGCACCGCGGTGTGTGGGGGGTGACGGTCGGACAGCGTCGGGGGCTCGGGCTCGACCACCACGAGCGGCGCTTCGTCGTCGAGGTCGACGCCGAGCGCGACACCATCGTCGTCGGGCCGCGCTCCGCGCTCGCCTGCCGCTGGGTGGAGGTCGCGCGGGCCACGTGGACGGGTCCCGCGCCGCGTGACGGTGACGACGTTCGGGTGCAGCTCCGCGCCCACGGTGCGAGCGTCCCCGCGGTCGTGCGCAGCCGGCCGAACGGCGACGGCGGCGTCCGCCTCGAGCTCGACGAGCCGGCGCACGGCGTCGCGCTCGGCCAGTCCGCCGTCGCGTACGACCCGTTCGACCACGTGTGCCTCGGTGGTGGCCGCATCACCGCCGCGGACCGGCCCTCGCGCCTGCCGCTCCTCGTCGGGCCGGGTGCAGGATGAGCGCGTCCCAGGTGCCCGACGACGCCCGGCGGCGGCACGACGAGCTCGCACGCATGGTCCTCGACGCGCGCTACCACTACTACGTCCTGTCCGAGCCGGTGCTCCCCGACGCGACGTTCGACGAGCTGCTGCGCGAGCTCGAGGGTCTCGAGGCCGAGCATCCGTCGCTCGCGCACGACGGCTCGCCGACCCGCCAGGTCGGTGCTCCCGTCGACACGGCGTTCGCACCGGTCCGCCACCTCGTTCCGATGCTGTCGCTCGACAACGCCTTCGACCGTGCGGAGGTCGAGGCGTGGGCGGCGCGCGTGCGCCGTGGACTCGGAGAGGACGCGCCGGTCCGCTACGTGTGCGAGCGCAAGATCGACGGGGTCGCCATCGACCTCGTCTACCGCGACGGGGTGCTCACCGGTGCGGCGACCCGCGGCGACGGGACGACCGGCGAGGACGTCACCGCGCAGGTCCGAACGATCTCCGACGTCCCCTACCGCCTCGCGCTCGCCGACCCGCCGCCGCTGCTCGAGGTCCGTGGCGAGGTCCACCTGCCGCTCGACGCGTTCTCCCGGATGAACGCCGCACGCATCGAGGCGGGCGAGGCCGCGTTCATGAACCCGCGCAACGCAGCGTCGGGCGCGCTGCGGCAGAAGGACCCGCGGGTGACCGCGGACCGACCGCTCGCTCTGTGGGTGCACGGGCTCGGTGCGCTCGAGGGGGTCGACTTCGCCTCCCACAGCGAGGCGCTCGCGTGGCTCGCGGCCGCAGGGCTGCCGGTGCCCGCCGAGTCGATCGCCGTCGAGGGCGTCGATGCGGTGTGGCAGGAGATCGAGCGGGCGACCGCGGAGCGTCACTCCCTCCCCTACGAGACCGACGGCGTGGTCGTGAAGGTCGACGACCTCGAGCAGCAGGCGAGGCTCGGCTGGACGTCGCGCGCGCCACGGTGGGCGATCGCCTACAAGATGCCGCCGGT
>SKII01000060.1 GCA_007116505.1 Nitriliruptoraceae bacterium | reverse complement strand
CCGCCGCCCCCGCTGCTGAGGCTCCGACGGACCCCGACGCGACGGGAGGGACGGCGGACCCGTCCGCCGCAGCGCCGAAGCGCATGCCGGGCGGCGCTCCGCCGGCTCGGATGCCCGGTGCTCCGCTGCGACCGCCGGTCCCCGGTGGCCCTGCCCCCGCCGTCCCCGGTCCGGCCTCACCGACGGAGGGGCTGACCGTCCGTCGTCCACGCCCGGATGCGGGCCTTCCTCAGGAGGGCTCCGGTCGGCGCTCGATCCCGCCGCCGCTCCGAGAGGCACGTCCTCGCCCGGCCGGAGCCGGGGCACCGGGTGCAGGTGCGGGTGCACCTGCGCGTGGACGCCCAGCCCCCGGTGGGGCGGGTGCACCGTCCTCCCCGTACCGGCAGACGCCGGGCCGGGGCGGTCCCGGCGCGCCTCGCACCGGTCCCGGTGGAGCACCGGGCGGTCCTGCAGGTGGTCCGCGTGGTGGGCCGGGCGGCGGCCTCGGTGGTCCCGGCAGCGGCAAGACGCGTCGGAAGAAGCGTCAGGACCGCCAGACCCCCGAGGAGCAGGAGCTGCGCGGTCCGCTGCGGCGTGACGTGCCGCTCGAGCAGCAGGTCACGACGGACCGGGTGGAGGTCATCTCGGGCGTGACCGTCGGCGAGCTCGCTGACAAGCTCGGGGTCGCCGGCTCGGCGCTCGTGAAGAAGCTCTTCGAGATGGGGGAGATGGCGACCGTCCAGCAGACGCTGCCCGACGACACGGTCGAGATCCTCTGCTCGGACCTCGGCGTGGCCGTCCACTTCCTCTCCGAGGAGGAGCTGGAGTTCGGTGTCGAGGCTGCTGACGACGAGTCGCAGCTGCAGCCCCGTCCGCCCGTCATCACCGTGATGGGGCACGTCGACCACGGCAAGCCGCTGCTGCTCGACGCGATCCGCACGACCGACGTCGTCTCGACGGAGGCCGGCGGCATCACCCAGCACATCGGCGCCTACCAGGTGAACCGTGCTGGCCGCGCGATCACGTTCATCGACACCCCGGGTCACGAGGCCTTCACGGCGATGCGTGCCCGTGGCGCGCAGGTCACGGACGTCGCGATCCTCGTCGTCGCCGCCGACGATGGCGTGAAGCCGCAGACGGCGGAGGCGATCAACCACGCGAAGGCGGCGGACGTCCCGATCGTCGTCGCGATCAACAAGTGCGACCTGCCCGACGCCGACCCGCTGCGTGCGCGCAGCCAGCTCACCGAGTACGGCCTCGTCGCCGAGGACCTCGGTGGCGACGTGCCGATGGTGGAGGTCAGCGCGAAGGCGAAGACGGGTCTCGACGACCTGCTCGAGATCGTGCTGCTGCAGGCCGACCTGCTCGAGCTGAACGCCAACCCGGACAAGGCGGCGCGCGGACGGGTCATCGAGGCGAACCTGGACCGCGGCCGTGGGCCGGTCGCGACGCTGCTGGTGCAGGCGGGGACGCTGCGACGTGGGGACATCCTCGTCGCGGGCACCGCCGACGGCCGCATCCGCGCCATGTTCGACGAGAACGGCAACGCGGTCGAGGAGGCGGGCCCCGCCCGGCCCGTGCAGGTCCTCGGGCTCGACGAGGTGCCGGAGGCCGGCGACGAGTTCCGTGTCGTCGACGCGGAGCGCTTCGCCCGTGACGTCGCGGAGCGCCGCGCCGCACGGGACCGCCGCAAGGAGCTCGCCGACCGGCGGCCGACGACCCTCGAGGAGTTCACCTCGGCGGTCGAGGCTGGCGACCGTGCGACGCTCAACGTCATCATCAAGGCCGACGTCTCCGGTTCTGCGGAGGCCCTCGAGGATGCGCTGCTCAAGCTGGAGCTCGACGAGGTCCAGGTCCGCGTCATCCAGAAGGGGGTCGGTGCGATCTCGCAGGGCGACGTCCGGCTCGCCGAGGCGTCCGACGCGATCATCGTCGCGTTCAACGTCCGTCCGGGCCCGAACGTCCGCGAGGAGATCGCCCGCTCCGGCGTCGACGTGCGCTCCTACCGCATCATCTACGAGGCCATCGAGGACATCGCGTCTGCGGTCAAGGGCCTGCTCGCTCCTGAGCAGCGCGAGCAGGTGCTCGGCGAGGCTGAGGTCCGCGAGCTGTTCCGCGTCCCGCGGATCGGCGTGGTGTCCGGCTGCATGGTCACCAGCGGGGTCGTCCGCCGCGAGGCGAAGGTCCGCGTCGTCCGCGACGGCGTGGTGCTCGTCGAGGACACGATGAGCTCGCTGCGACGGTTCAAGGACGACGCGAAGGAGGTCGCGCAGGGCTTCGAGTGCGGCATCGGGCTCGACAAGTTCCAGGACGTCAAGGTCGGCGACGTCATCGAGGCCTTCGAGATCATCGAGGTCGCCCGGACCTGACCGGACGCCGTCCCGCCGGGTGGCGGAGCCGTCGACGCGGAGGGGGAGCGGCGCAGTGGCGTACGACCGCATGCACCATGCTGCCGTCCTCCTGGCGCTGCACCTCCCGGCGGCGGAGAGCCGCAAGGACCGTCGCGCGCACGTGCAGCGGCTGCGCAGGGCCCTGGTCGACGACCTCGGCTGCAGCGTCGCCGAGGTCGGCGGGCAGGACAGCTGGCAGCGGGTCGTGCTCGGCATCGCGGTCGCGGACGGCTCGGCGTCCGGGCTGGAGCGGGTCATCGAGCGCATCGTGCCGATGGCGGAGCGGGACCCCGGGGTCGTGGTGACGCGGCTCGAGGTCCGTCATGACACGCTGGACCTCGAGGTCTGAGGCGAGCGAGCAGGCGAGCGAGCAGGGAAGGGACGACGATGGCACGCAGGGGCAGCCCGAGGGTCGCGCGTGACGTGCGTGCGGCCATCGCCGACGCGCTCGCGACGCAGGTGTCCGATCCGCGCCTCACCCTCGTCACGATCACCGAGGTCGAGCTGACGCCCGACCACGAGCACGCGACGATCTACTGGTCGACGCCCGACCCGGGCCTGCTCTCCGACGACCGGCGGCGGTCCGGTGCCCGACCGTCACGGGCCGACGAGGTGGCCGCGGCGCTCGATGCCGCGACCCCGCTGCTGCGCGGCGCCGTCGGACGCCGGGTCCGCCTGCGCGTCACCCCCGAGCTGCGTTTCCGTCCCGACCCGGTCGCCGAGCAGGTGGAGACCGTGGAGCGGCTGCTCCGCGACGTCCTGCCTCCCTCTGGGGGCGAGCAGGACGAACGATGAGCGGCCGGGGGGACGGCCCGGAGGGTGTGCTCGTCGTCGACAAGCCGGCGGGGATGACGTCGCACGACGTGGTCGACCGCGTGCGCCGCATCGCTGGCACACGCCGTGTCGGGCACACCGGCACGCTCGACCCGGCGGCGACGGGCGTGCTCGTGCTGTGCCTGGGCCGCGCCACCCGGCTCGTCACCGCGCTGCAGGCGGGCCGCAAGACCTACGCGGCCGTGGCCCGGCTCGGCGTGACGACCTCGAGCGACGACCTCGACGGCGAGGTGCTCGCGACGACCTCCGCGGCCGCGCTCGACGAGTCCACGGTGTGCGGTGCGCTGAGCGCCTTCCAGGGCGTCATCGAGCAGGTCCCGCCGATGGTGTCCGCCATCCGGATCGATGGGGAGCGTCTGCACGAGCGCGCACGCCGGGGTGAGACCGTCGAGCGTCCCGCCCGCCGTGTCGAGATCGACAGCATCGTGCTGGACCGCTTCGAGCCCGGCGAGGCCGCCGACGTCGCGTTCCTCGTCGCCTGCTCGGCGGGGACGTACGTGCGCAGCATCGCGCGCGACCTCGGGGAGCGGCTCGGCGTCGGGGGCACCCTCGCCGCGCTCCGACGCGTCGCCAACGGTCCGTTCTCCGAGGTCGAGGCCGTCCCGCTCTCCGACCTCGAGGACGACCCCGAGCTGCTGCGCGCACGGCTGCTCCGCCCGCTCGACGCGCTGCGGCGTGCCGTCGACGTGCACGAGGTCACCGACCCTGCGCAGCAGCGTGCGCTCGCGACCGGTGCGCGGCCGGTCCGGCTCGGCATCGGGCTCGACGAGGAGCGCACGACCGCGCTCGTCGCGGGGGACGTGCTGCTCGCCGTCGTCGGCCCGGGGCAGGACGGCCCGCAGCATCTCGTGTGGGCCGACCCGTCGGAGCTCGGGGCGGCCCCGTGAGCGCCGTCGTCACCGTCGGGAACTTCGACGGGGTGCACCTCGGGCACCTCGCGCTGGTGGCGCGTGCCCGCGAGGAGGCCGCGCTGCTCGGTGCGTCGACGGTCGCGCTCACCTTCGACCCGCACCCGTCCGCCGTGCTGCGTCCTGAGGGCGCTCCGCTCGCGCTGCAGACGCTCGAGGAGCGCATCGCCGGCCTCCGCTCCCACGGCTGCGACCATGTGGAGGTGATCGCCTTCGACCGCGACCTCGCCGCGGCGACACCCGAGGGCTTCGTCGCAGAGGTGCTCGTCGAGCGGCTCGGTGCGGCTGCCGTCGTGGTGGGGGAGAACTTCCGGTTCGGCGCGCGCGCCGCCGGTGACGTCGCGCTGCTGCGCGAGCTCGGTGTGGAGCACGGCTTCGCCGTGCACGCCGTTCCCCTCGTGGAGACGGCCGACGGCACGGTCTCGTCGAGCAGCCTCCGCGCGCTCCTCGCAGCGGGGGACCTCGAGGCCTTCGCCCGCGGGTTCGGCCGCCTCTACGCGGTCGCCGGCGAGGTCGTCCCCGGTGACGGACGCGGGCGGACGATCGGGATACCGACCGCGAACGTCCACGTCGCCGAGGGACGGGCGCTCCCGGCCGACGGGGTGTACGCCTGCTGGGCCACGACGCCCGGTGATGAGGAGACCCCGGCCGTCGTGAACGTCGGCTGGCGGCCCACGTTCGACGGGACGACGCGGACGGTCGAGGCCCATCTGCTGCGCGACGACGCCCCCGACCTCTACGGCAGGACGCTCGAGCTCCGGTTCGTCGCGCGGATCCGGGGGGAGCAGCGCTTCGACGGGCCGGAGGCGCTCGTCGCGCGCATCCGCGAGGACATCGCCGAGGCAGGACGGCT
>SKII01000048.1 GCA_007116505.1 Nitriliruptoraceae bacterium | reverse complement strand
CTCACCGAGGTGCTGCCGATCATGACGACGCCCCGCTGGGTCGCGACCCGCACGCAGCCGATCGCCGTGCGCGACGTGCTGCGCATGCTCGTCGGGGTGCTCGATGTCGAGGCGACGGCCGGCCGCGTGCTCGAGATCGGTGGACCCGACGTCCTGACCTACGAGGAGATGATGCAGCGCTACGCGGCGATCGCGGGGCTGCGCCGCCGCATCATCGTCCGCGTGCCCGTCCTCACCCCGCGCCTGTCGTCGCTGTGGGTCGGGCTCGTCACGCCGCTCCCGACCGGTGTCGCACGGCCGCTCGTCGACAGCCTCGTCAACGAGGTCGTCGTGCGCGACCGGGCCGCGGTCGACCTCGTGCCGTTCGAGCGCACGTCGTTCGACGAGGCCGTGCGGCTGGCGCTGCGGCGCATCCAGGACCTCGACGTCGAGACGACCTGGGCGTCCGCCGGTGGTGCGGGACGTACGCCCCTCGACCTCGCTGCGACGCCCAGCCCCGCCGACCCGGACTGGGCGGGCGGGACGATCCTGCGTGATGTGCGGCGTATGCGCTGCGACGCACCGCCGCAGCGGCTCCATGACGCGGTCACGTCGCTCGGCGGGACCCGCGGCTACCACACGCCCCGGTTCCTGTGGATGCTGCGCGGCGGCATCGACAAGATGGTCGGCGGGATCGGGCTCGGTCGGGGTCGACGCCACCCGCAGCAGCTCTCCGTCGGCGAGCCGGTCGACTTCTGGCGCGTCGAGGCGCTCACGAGCCCCGGCGACTCGACGGAGCATGAGGGACTGCTGCGGCTCCGTGCCGAGATGAAGGTCCCGGGTGAGGCGTGGCTCGAGTTCCGCATCCGGCCTGACGGGGAGGGCGGCAGCATCCTCGAGCAGCAGGCCAGGTTCCACCCGCGCGGCCTGTGGGGGAGGGCCTACTGGTACGGGCTGTCGCCGATCCACTCCTTCATGTTCCCGCGCATGGCGCGCCGCATCGCGCGCGATGCGGAGCTGCTCGCTGCTCGCACGCCTGACGCGACGGCCTGAGCCACCCGACGCCGGCTCAGCCGAGACGGTCGAGGTCCTCCGGCACGTCGACGTCGGTCAGCGTCGCGCCGTCCGGGTCGAGCGCACGCCAGCGGTCGGCCGCCACGAGCTCCACCCCGAGCGCGGCGACGACGGCCTGCATGCGCCGCTCGCCGGCGTCGAGCAGCTCGCCCACCCGCGCGAGCGTGTCGCGCCGGTACACGGCGAGGAACGGCTCGACCCCTCGCGGCCCCTCGAGCGCGACGACGCCGGCGTCCGAGGTGCGGGCGAGCGTGACGAGCAGCGTGAGCACGTCGGCGGACAGCGTCGGATGGTCGGTGGCGAGCACGACCACGAGGTCGTGGCGAGCGTGCGTCAGCGCCACCTCGAGCCCGGCCGCAGGTCCGACGTCGGGTCGTGCGTCGCACGCGACCGTCGCGCCGGCGACGAGCCGTGCGGCGAGGTCACGGTCCTCCTCGCGGGCCACGACGACCTGGAGGTCGTCGACGAGGCCGCGCAGCACGTCCGCGGTCCGCGCGAGCAGCGGCGTCCCGTCGCCGCCCGCGACCACGAGACGCTTGTCCGTCCCGAGCCGCGTCGAGCGGCCCCCCGCCACGATCGCGCCGCTGAGCGGACCGCCCGTCGGCGCAGCGCCCGTCCGCGCGCCGCTCATCCCCGGACGAGCGTGACGACGACGAGCAGCGCCGCGAGCACGAGCACGTAGCGGGCGAACGGGACGAGGCTGCGCCGCGCGACGAGGGCGATCAGGTAGCGGATGGCGAGGTAGCCGCTGGCGGCCGCCGCCACGACGCCGACGACGATCTCGGTCGCACCGAACGGCAGCACGCCGGGCTCGACCGTGCCGAGGTCGGGGAGCGTCACGAGCGCCGCACCGACCGTGATCGGCAGCAGCATGAGGAAGGACAGCCGGGCCGCCGCTCCGCGCGACAGGCCGAGCCAGAGCCCGGCGGCGATCGTCGCACCGGACCGGGAGATTCCCGGCATGATCGCGAGGGCCTGCGCCGCGCCGACGCCGAGCACCCTGTGCATCGGGAGCGCGTCGAGCTCGCGGTCGATCGCGGCACGGTCCTCCGCCGCATGCTCGACCGTGCCGAGGCGGACGCGCTGCCGCTCGGAGGACCACAGCAGCAGCGCCGTGACGACGAGGAACGCGGCGACGACGAGGGGCTGCTCGAACGCCGCGCCGACGAGGTCCCGCGCGGCGAGCCCGACGACGGCCGCAGGGACGGAGGCGACGACGAGCACGACGAGCAGACGGCGCGACCCCCGGGCGGACGCGTCGCTGAGCCCCGGCCGCAGCACCGCGCGCACGATGCCCGCGAGGTCGGCGCGGAAGAAGGCGACGACGGCGAGGAGCGTGCCGAGGTGCAGCGCGACGTCGAAGGCGAGGCTCCCCGGCGCCCATCCCAGCAGGAAGGGGACCGCCTGCAGGTGGCCGGAGGACGAGACGGGGATGAACTCGGTCGCCCCCTGCACGAGACCGAGGATCAGCGCCTGGAGGAGGAGCAGCATCGGGGGGCGACCTGCGCGCGTCGTTCGCGCCACGCAGGGGGCGCGGGCAGCCTAGGAGGCCCATCGCGGTGTGGCAGGATGTCGGTCACGCGGAGGGGGCGGCCATGCACGTGCTCGTGCTCGGGGCGACCGGGTACGTCGGCGGACGCGTCGTCCCCGAGCTGCTCGCCGCCGGCCACCGGGTCCGCTGCGCCGTCCGCTCGCCCGCGAAGCTCGACGGCCGCGTGTGGCGCGAGCACGTCGAGGTCCTCGAGGCCGACGTCACCGACCGTGCGGACATGGACCGTGCCTGCGGCGGCGTCGACGTCGTCGTCTACCTCATCCGTGCCGTCGACGGGCGCCCGGACCTGGTCGGGCGCGAGCGCACCGGTGCGGGGGTGGTGCGCGACGCGGCGGCCGCAGCCGGCGTCGACCGCATCGTCTACCTCGGTGAGCTCGGTGACGCGACGACCTCGGAGCGTGTCGAGGACCGGCAGGCGATCGGCCGGCTCCTCGCCGAGGGTCCGGTCCCGGTCACGGAGCTGCGCGCGGGCGTCATCATCGGCTCGGGCAGCGCCTGGTTCGAGATGGTGCGCCACACCACCGAGCTCCTGCCCCTGATGGTCATCCCGACGTGGATCCGCACGCGCACGCAGCCGATCGCGATCCGGGACGTGCTGCGCGCCATCGTCGACGTCCTCACGATCGACTCGACGCGGGGCGAGGTGCTCGAGCTCGGCGGACCGGAGGTCATGACGTTCCGCGACATGATGCTGCGCTACGCGCGCGCCGCGGGGCTGCGTCGCCGCCGCATCCTCAGCGTGCCGGTCGACACCCCGCGCCTGTCCGCGCTGTTCGTCGGCGCGGTGACGCCGCTCCCCACGCCCGTCGCCCACCAGCTCCTCGACATCCTGCGCGACGACGTGGTGGTGCACGACGACCGTGCGCTGACGCTCGTCCCGTTCGAGCGGCACACGTTCGACGAGGCGCTCGCGCTGACGCTCGGTCGCATGCGGACGTTCGACGTCGCGACGACGTGGGCGAGCGCGGGGGGCCCCGACCCGTCCGAGCTCGACGACCCGACGACGCCGAGCCCTGACGACCCGTCATGGGCGGGCGGCGTCCGCTTCGAGGACGTGCGTCTGCGGCGCACGCGCGTGCCGCGCGAGTACGTGTTCGACGTGGTGCGATCGATCGGCGGCTCGTACGGCTGGTTCTCCCCCCGGATCCTGTGGTCGGCGCGCGGCGCCGTCGACAAGCTCACCGGCGGCATCGGTGCGGGACGCGGCCGACGCCACCCGATCGAGCTGAACGTCGGCGACCCGGTCGACCTGTGGCGCGTCGACGCGATCGAGGCGCCGTGGCTGCTGCGCCTCCGGGCGGAGATGCGCGTCCCGGGCGTCGCCTGGCACGAGTACCGGATCCTCGACGACGGTGTCGCGACGGTGCTCGAGCAGCGCTCGCTGTTCGAGCCGCGTGGACTGTGGGGCCGGGCCTACTGGTTCATGCTCGCGCCCATGCACGCGGTGCTCTACCCGCGCATGGTGCGCCGCATCGTCAGGGAGGCGGAGGCGTCGCACGCCCGCGCCCGGTCAGTGTCACGGCGCAAGGACCGCGCCTGACAGGGTGCCGCGAAGCGCCGCCGCGGCGACGTCGGCGGCCCGGTCGCGCCCGACCTCGAGCCACACGGTCCCCCCGTCGGTGGCGAGCACCCGCACGGCCGTCGCCACCGTCCTGCCCGACCCGTCACCGACGAGCGCCACGAGGTCGAGCACCGTTCCGGTCGTCGCGCCGACGAGCAGCTCCGCCGGGACGGGGACCGCTGCCATGCCTGGGGCGAGCCCGGCGAGGAGGCCGTCGTCGCGCAGGTGCCGCCGGGTGAGGACGGTCCCGGCCGTCACGTCCATCGTGAGCCGGGCGTCGGGAAGGTCGGCCTCGGCCGCCGGTGCACCGGAGGGGAGCAGGTCGCGCGGCCAGCGCATCGCGGCGACGTCCTCGACGCCGGGGACGTCGCCCGCAGCGAGGTCCGTCGCGGCGACGAGCACATCGACCGGTGGGCCGTAGGGGCTCAGCGTGACCCGGAGCACTCCTGCGACGAGGACCGCGGCGATGCCCGCAGCGACGATCAGCGACCTCGCGCGGGGGGAGAGGCGCCACCAGCCCTCCGCGACCCGGTCCACGGCACCAGGGAGGAGGAAAGGAGGACCGGGCATCAGGGCCGTGAGGCCGCGCTTCCCCTCACGCTGCCCCTCGGAGGGGGAGCGGTCGCGGAGGCGGCGGAGGGCCGGTGGCATGCGTGCAGCAGAGCACCGGTGCGGGGCCCGCAGGAGGCGGATCGGCGGGCTGTGGACGAGCGACGGTTCAGTCGGTGCTGGACGCTGCTCCGGACGACGACGTCGAGCCGCTCGTGGAGCCCGACCCGCCCGAGCCCGACGACGAGCCG
>SKII01000044.1 GCA_007116505.1 Nitriliruptoraceae bacterium | reverse complement strand
TGGCCGGCCGCGGCGAGCAGCCGCGCGAGCGCGAGGAGATGCTCGGCTCCATGGTCGCCGCGCGCACCTGGCAGCAGGAGGACCGGCGCACGTGCACCGACGCCGCGGCCCGGCGTGTGCAGCGCCGCGGCGACGTCGGTCCCGTCGGCCAGCGCGAGCCGCAGCTCGCGCATCCGCTCAGTCCTCGTCGGGCGTGATGACCACGACCGGGCACGACGCGTGGGCAATGACCTGCTGCGTCACCGAGCCGAGCAGCATGCCGCGGAAGCCGCCGAGCCCGCGCGATCCGAGCACGAGCAGCTCGGCGTCCTTGGCCGACTCGACGAGCACGCTCGCCGGACCACCCGCACCGACGCGCTGGGAGACCGCCACGTCACCCGCGCCGCCGATGGCCACGAGCGCGTCGGCGAGCACCTGCTCGGACGCCTCGCGCAGCTCGTCGTCGCTCGGCAGCGTGACGACCATGGTCATGCCGACGAGCTCCGGACGCGGGAACGCGTGCACGAGCTCGAGCTCCGCGCCGCGCAGCCTCGCCTCGTCGAGCGCCCAGCGCAGCGCCTTGAGCGACGTCTGCGAGGAGTCAACCCCGACAACGATCCGTCCCATGATCAGCTCCCTCTCGTGCCCATCGCCGATGGGTGTCACCCATGGGTCGAGCACGGCCACCATGGTGGCATGTCGCCGCCCGTCCCGCTCGGTCCCCGGTCACCTCGCGTCGTGACCTTCGGCCCTGCGCGGCTCCCGGGTCCGATGGGATGCTCGAGGTCGAGTTCCTGACGAAGGAGGCGGACATGAGCGGTTCACGAGCGGGCGAGCCGGTCGGCGGCCTGATGGCGCCGGCGGTCGCGACGATCGCTCCGACCGCGACGCTGCGCGAGGCGGCGGAGTCGATGATGGCCGACGGCCTCGGACTGCTGGTCGTCGTCGACACGAACGGTCCGCGGGGCGTGATCAGCGAGCGCGACATCGTCGCGGCGGTCGTCGAGGACCTCGACCTCGAGGTGGAGCGCGTGCGCGACCACGGGGCCGACGACATCGTGAGCGTCGCGGACGACGCGACGGTCGCCGACGCAGCACGTGCGATGGCGGACGCGCAGATCCGTCACCTCGCCGTCACGCGTGACGGCGCCGTCGTCGGAGTCGTCTCGGTGCGCGCCGTCCTGCGCTCGCTCGTCGACTGAGCGGACCGGTCAGCGGCGACGTCGCGGACGCGGCCAGAGGTCGCCGGCCGCCGTCGCCCAGACCCACAGCAGTGGGCTGAGGAGCACGCGCGTGAGCCGCGCGGCGTCGGAGTTCAGCCCGAACGCGTCGCGCGCCTCGGTGTACTGCGCGATGTTCCCGGGGAGCACCGCGAGGAAGAACAGCAGCGTCGCGAACCCGACGGCGCGACGCCAGCGCGGCAGCATCACGAGCGCGACGGCGAGCGCGATCTCCACGACCCCGCTGACCGCGACGAGCAGCTCGGGCGCGGGCAGGTAGGGCGGGACCTGGGCGAGGAACTCGTCGGGGTTCACGAAGTGCTGCACGCCGGCGAAGCCCAGGAACGCCGCGAGCGCCCAGCGCAGCAGGGCACGTGGGCGTGACTGCCGCGTGCCGTCGGGCCCGAGCCATGCCGGAAGGCGCCGCTCGAGCAGCTGCGCGATGGCCGCCATCCGTCCCCTCCGGGTGTTTCCCACGAGGGTACGCTGGACAAATCACCAGACGCCCGTACCCGGCGTCCTTCCGTGCGCCTCCGCGCGCCCGGACTCCCCAACGAGAGGGTGCCGATGTCCCCCGAGCCCGACGCGCAGCGTCCGCGGCCGCGCTGGCTGTTCCGTGGCCGCGACGGTGCGTGGGACGCGCTCGCGGCGACGCTCGCGGAGGACCCGACGTGTGCCGCGCGGTGGCCGATCGCGCCCACCGGACCGTCGATGGACGTCGGCGACGCCGTGCTGCTGTGGCGCTCGGGCCGCGGCGGCGGCATCGCGGCGCTGTGCACCGTCATCTCGGAGCCCGAGGCGCGCACACGTCCCGGGCAGGCACCCGAGGTCGTCGTCGGCCTGCGCGTCACGCGTGCCTACGCGCATCCGATCGCCCCGGCGACGCTCGCGCGCGATCCGCTGCTGCGGCCGCTCGCGTTCATGGACCTGCTCGACGAGACCGAGCGGCGCGTCACACCGGCGCAGGAGGAGGCGCTCGCCGCGCTCGTCGCCGCCCGCGAGCAGGCCGGTGCGAGCGATCCCGACGACGTGCGGCTCGAGGAGCGCTCGAGCGTGTCCGTGCCCGTCCGGCTGCTGCCGCTCGTCGAGGAGCTGCTCGTCGCGCTCGGAGCTGACGAGCCTGCGCCAGCACCCTCCGCGCCGCGCCGCCCCGCGTCCCACGCGTCGCCCACCGCCGAGGAGCAGGCACCCGCGCCGACGGGGCTGCAGGTCACTCATGCGGACGAGGTCGGGCGGGCGCTGGGTGACGCGACGTTCACCGTCGATCAGGCCGCACAGGTGTGGCGGACCGGGGTCGGCACGGCGCGCTCACGTGTCGAGCGGCTCGTCGAGTCGGGCCTGATGCACCGCGCGGGCACGCTGCCGCCCGAGCAGCGCCCCGGCGGACCGTCCAGCCGCGGCCGTCCGCCCGTCCTCTACCGTCTGACCTCCGCGCGCCGCTGAGCGCCGCTGCCGTCCGCTCCGGAGAGGGTTCCCATGGCCTCCGTCCCCAACGCCCGCCTGTTCGCCGAGGGCGGTGTGTACGGCTTCGTCGGCGGCGCCGTCTCCACCGTCGTGTGGCTCGGTGCGGAGTCCGCCGGTGTGCCGACCGTCGTGGAGATCCCGGGCCAGGGCCTCGAGGTGCTGACGTGGGTCAACTTCGTCGCCGTCGGCGTGATGTCGGGCCTCGGTGCGGCGCTCGTCGCGCTGCTGATCGACGGCCGCCGCCGTGCCCGTCGCCTGTTCACCGGCGTCGCGCTCGTCGTGCTCGTGCTCTCCCTCGCCCCCTTCGCCGTCCAGCCCGACGAGGTGGCGCTGTCGACGCGCATCGTGCTCGCGCTCACGCACGGTGTCGTCTACCTCGCCGTCGTCCCGCAGCTCGCCGGCAGGCTGCGCGGCCGCTGACGCGACCGCACCCCGCGCGTCAGCTCAGCACGTCCTTGCGCAGGAAGTTCCACCACGCGTACGCCATGCCGGCGGCGAGGTAGGGCAGCTGCAGGACCACGCCGCGCGTCAGGTCCCCCCAGCGTGGCGGGTCGGCGAGCAGCCCGACCCAGGCGAGCCCCTCGTGCACCGGCAGGTAGGTGCGCAGCCACCCGAGCGCGGTGATCGCGTCGAGGATCTGCACGACGATCACGATGACGATCGTGCCGGCCACCGCACCGACCGACGTGTCCGTCGTCGTCGACAGCGCGAACGCGAGCGCCGCGACCCACACGGCGCTCCACGCGAGGTACCCGGTGATCGCGACGAGCCGCAGCAGCGACTCCCCCGCCGCGAGCGGACCGAACGGGGTGATGACCGGACCCCAGCCGTACGCGATCGTGCCGGCGATCATGCCCGACAGCGGCACGAGCACCGCGGCGGTCAGCGAGAGCAGCAGGGCGACGGCGAACTTGCGGCCGAGCAGACGCCCGCGCGGGATCGGGCGTACGAGCAGCGAGCGCAGAGAACCGACCGCCGCCTCGCTCGAGACGGTGTCACCGGCGAACAGCGCGACGACGCTGAGCAGCAGGAACGGTGCGGTCGCCGCGGTCGACATCAGCGCGAAGTTCAGCCCCGACGCCGTCGCGAACCCGAACAGCCCCGTCGGATCACCGGTCTCGCGCGGTCCGTCGGAGCCGGCGCCCGCGATGAGGAAGGCGATGGCGAGGATGACCGGCACGGCAGCGATGCCGGCGAGTCCGACGGCGGTGCGCCTGCGACGGAGCTGCCGTTCGAGCTCGACGATCACGCGCCCACCTCCGCAGCGCCGGTGAGCTGCAGGAACGCGTCCTCGAGCCGTCCGCGCCGGCTCGCGGTGGTGACCCGCAGCCCAGCCCCGACGAGCGTGGTGACGACGTCGGCGGAGCGGCCCGGGTCGTCGAGGGTGACGACGACACCGGCGCCCTCGAGCGCGACGTCGAGGACCCCGTCGAGGTGCGCGAGCAGGGTGCGCGCACGCGCGCGGTCGTCGACCTCGACGACGAGCGTGCGTCCGCGCGCACCGATCTCCGACACGGGGCCCGCCGCGACGACGCGCCCGCCGAGCACGACGACCGCATGGGTGCACGTCTGCTCGACCTCGGCGAGGAGGTGGCTCGACACGAGCACCGTGTGGCCCTCCGCGCCGAGCCGGACGAGCAGGCGGCGCATCGCACGGATCTGCTCGGGGTCGAGCCCGTCCGTCGGCTCGTCGAGGACGAGGAGCTCCGGCCGGCCGAGCAGCGCCTGCGCGATCGCGAGCCGCTGCTCCATGCCGTGGGAGTAGGTGCGGACCGGGCGGTCGATGGCGGCGCCGAGGTCGGCGACCGACATCGCCCAGTCGAGGTGCGCGTCGGCCATCGGGCGTCCGCCTGCACGCCAGAACAGCTCGAGGTTGTCACGGCCCGACAGGTCGGGCACGAGGCCCGGCCCCTCGACGAGCGCACCGACACGCTCGAGGACCGGGTGGCCCGGGCGCATCGGCTGGCCGAGCAGCTCGACGCTGCCGGCGGTCGGGGCGATGAGGCCGAGCAGCATCCGCAGCGTCGTCGTCTTGCCCGCGCCGTTGGGCCCGAGGAGCCCGACGACCTGGCCGGCCTCGACGGTGAGATCGAGGCCGTCGACCGCGCGGGTGCCGTCCGCGTACTCCTTCACGAGGCCGCGGATGACGACCGGCGGCGGTCCCGAGGCGGTGCGCGCGAGCCGGTCGGTGACGTCGGCGAGCGGCTCGCGGCGCGCACGGCGCACGCGGGCGACGACCGCAGCGGCGGCGATGCCGACGACGAGCAGCACGAGGAGCGCGACGACGACGGGCGCCTCGTCCACGACGGCG
>SKII01000049.1 GCA_007116505.1 Nitriliruptoraceae bacterium | reverse complement strand
GGTAGGCGTTGTTGACCTCGAAGCGGTGGCGGTGTCGCTCCTCCACCTGGCCGGAGCCGTAGAGGGACGCGACCACCGAGCCCTCGGAGAGCGTCGCCGGGTAGGACCCGAGACGCATGGTACCGCCCATGTCGGTGACCCCCTGCTGCTCGAGCATGAGGGCGATGACCGGATGCGGTGTCGCCTCGTCGAACTCGGCCGAGTGCGCGCCGATCAGCCCGGCCACGTTGCGCGCGTACTCGATGACCGCGCACTGCAGCCCGAGGCAGAGCCCGAGGAACGGGACCTCGCCCTCGCGGCAGTACCGCCCCGCGTCGACCTTGCCGTCGACACCGCGCACCCCGAAGCCGCCCGGGACGATGACCCCGTCGACCCCGTGGAGCGCCGCGGTCCCGTCCCGCTCCAGGTCGTCCGCTGCGACCCACCGGAGGGCGACGTGCACACCGTGCTCGAGACCGCCGTGCCGGACGGCCTCGACGACGGACAGGTACGCGTCGGGCAGGTCGACGTACTTGCCGACGATCGCGATCTCGACCCGGTCGGTCGCACCCGCGGCACGCGCCGCGATCGTGCGCCACTCCGCCAGGTCGGGGGCGGGCGTCTCGATGCGGAGGCGGTCGAGCACCACGCGGTCGAGTCCCTCCTCGTGCATGGCGAGGGGCACCTCGTACAGCGACGGCTGGTCGATGGCGCTGATGACGGCCTCGGTGTCGACGTCGCACTGCAGTGCGACCTTCTGGCGCAGGCCGAGCTCGAGGGGGCGGTCCGACCGGAGGACGACGACGTCCGGCTGGATGCCGATCGACCGCAGCTCCCGGACGGAGTGCTGCGCCGGCTTCGTCTTCAGCTCGCCCGAGGCGGCGATGAACGGAACCAGGGCGCAGTGGACGTAGACGATGTTCTCCCGTCCGATGTCGTGACGCATCTGCCGGATGGCCTCGAGGAACGGGAGCCCCTCGATGTCCCCGACGGTGCCGCCTACCTCGGTGATGACCACGTCGACGTCCGAGCTGAGCGCGTGGATGCGCTCCTTGATCTCGTCGGTGATGTGGGGGATGACCTGCACCGTGCGTCCGAGGTAGTCGCCTCGCCGCTCCTTCGCGATCACCGTCGACCAGATCTGCCCGGAGGACACGGAGGACCCGCGGCCGAGGCTCTCGTCGATGAAGCGCTCGTAGTGGCCGAGGTCGAGGTCGGTCTCCCCACCATCGTCGGTGACGAAGACCTCGCCGTGCTCGAACGGGTTCATCGTTCCAGGGTCGACGTTGAGGTACGGGTCGAGCTTGAGCATCGTCACGCGCAGCCCGCGGGCCTTCAGGAGGCGACCGAGCGACGCGGCCGTGATGCCCTTGCCGAGCGCGGAGGCGACACCGCCGGTGATGAAGACGTGCTTCGCGCCTGACCTGGTTCCGCTCACGTCGCCTCCGTGGGACGTCGACCCATCCGGGCGACGGTGGCCTCACGCGCCCGCCCGACCTGCGCGGGCCCACGACGGGCCCAAGCGACGGTAGCGCCGTCGGCCGGCGAGGACAACGAGGCGCGCCGTGTCACCCGTCCGACGGGCCTCCGACCGCCTGCGCGGCGTCGAGGAGGCGGCGTGCGTGCTCGAGGCCGGCCCCCGCCGTCACGTCACCGCCGAGCATGCGCGCGAGCACCTCGGCGCGGTCCGACTCAGCGACCTCGCGGACCTCGGTGACCGTTCGGCCGTCGACGACCCGCTTCTCGACGACGTGGTGGCGAGCGGCGTAGGCAGCGACCTGTGCGAGATGCGTCACGCACAGCACCTGGCGTTCAGCGCCCGACCCGGTCCGGGGCCCGGCGAGGCGTGCGAGCTTCTCGCCGACGGCGAGCGCCGTGGCGCCGCCGACACCAGCGTCGACCTCGTCGAACACGAGCACCCCGCTGCCCTTCTGGTCGGCGAGGACGACCTCGAGCGCGAGCGCGACGCGCGAGCGCTCCCCGCCCGAGGCCGCGTCGGACAGGCGGGCGGGCGGCTCCCCCGGGTTCGCGGCGAGCAGCATCGTCACCCGCTCCGCACCGTCGGGACCGGGCTCAGGGAGCGGCTCGAGCGCGACGTGCAGCGTCGCATGTGGCATCCCGAGCTCCACCAGGTGCGACGCGACGACCGCCGCGAGCCCCTCCGCCACGCGGCGCCGTGAGCGCGTGAGGGCCTCCGCCGTGACCTCGATGCGTGCACGGGCCGCCGTCACGGCGGCCGTGATGCCCTCGGCGTCCTCCTCGATGGCCTCGAGGTCTCCGATCTCGCGGTGCAGCTCGTCACGGAACGCGAGGACGTCACGGACCGTCGCGCCGAAGCGTCGCTGGAGGCTCGCGACGTCGCGCTTCCGCAGCTGCAGCGCGTCGAGCCGTTCGTCGTCCGCCTCGACCTCGTCGCTCAGGGAGGCGATGTCGGCGACGACCTCCGAGAGCTCCCGCGACACCGCTCCCAGGCGGTCCGCGAGCGCCGACACGCCGGGGTCCTCGACGGGGCTGCGGCGGATCGCTGCGGCGGCCGCGGCGATCGCGTCGAGCGCCCCGCCGGATCCGGCCGCGTCCCGCGCGGCCTCGAGGGCCGCCCTGAGCGCGTCAGCGTTGGCGAGCCGGTCGATCTCGCGGTCGAGGTCGTCGTCGCGGTCCGGATCGAGCGCGGCCGCGTCGATCTCCGTCCGCTCCGCACGCAGCGTCGCGAGCCGCCTCGCCCGCGCAGCCGCGTCCTCCTCGAGGAGCCGCCGTCGACGCTCCGTCTCCGCCCACTCGGCATGGGCACGGCGATGGTCAGCGACGAGACGGAGGTGCTCCTCCCCGCCGTAGGCGTCCAGGAGGGCGCGCTGCACCGCAGGCTGCTCGAGGCGTACGTGCTCGTGCTGCCCATGGACCTCGACGTGCGGTCGGAGCAGCTGGGCGAGCGTCGCGGTCGGGACGAGCCGCCCGCCGACGCGGACACGGCCTCGACCCTCCGCCGGGACCTCGCGCGAGACGATGAGGACCCCGTCCTCCGCGAGGCCCCAGAGCTCGACGACGTCCGGGTCGGCATCGTCCGGCAGCGGGTCGGGACGACGGACGACGGCCTCGATGACGGCGGCCGTGGTCCCGCGCCGGACGAGACCGGCACTCGCTCGCCCTCCGAGGAGGAGCTGCAGGGCGGTGACGAGCATCGTCTTGCCCGCGCCGGTCTCCCCCGTGACGACCGTGAGGCCGGGAGACAGCGTCAGCGAGGCGTCCTCGATGACACCGAGGCCGCGGATGTGGAGCTCCTCGATCACGTCTGGGTCCCGTCCTCACCGTGCCGGCCGCCGCGAGGCTAGCGGTGGCCGCATCCCCGGCGAGGGCCGCAGCGTCGCCTGTGGACGGGCTCCCGCGGCGCCGCCTCAGCCGAGCCGGAACGTCCGCCGGACGCGCGAGAAGAACTCCCCGTCCCCGACACGGGCGAACCGGACGGGCCGAGCACCACCGCTCACGAGCACCTTCCCGCCCGGGGCCACGACGACCGGGTCCATCCCGTCGGTCGAGACCAGCGCCCCGTCCTGCTCCCCCGCAACGTCGATGACGACGGTGTCGCCGAGGTCGGTCACGACCGTACGGTCGAACAGGGAGTGGGGCGCGACGGGCGCGATGAGCATGGTGTGCAGGGAGGGGTTCACGATCGGGCCCCCGGCGGAGAGCGCGTAGGCGGTGGACCCCGTGGAGGTCGCCACGATGACCCCGTCCGCGGCCATGCTCGCGAAGTGGGTGGGACCGATGCTCACCTCGAGACGCACGAGCCGCTGCCGGGCCTCCTTCTCGACGGCGACGTCGTTGAGGGCCCAGCCCTCGGAGATTCGCCGCCCGTCCGCCGCCTCGACGACGACGTGCAGCGTCGAGCGCTCCTCGATGCGGTGGCCGCCGGAGGAGAGGACGCGCAGGCCGGCCTCCAGGTCCTCCGGCTCGATCTCGGCGAGGAACCCGAGACGGCCGATGTTGACGCCGACCACGGGCGCGTCGGTCGCTCGTGCGAGCCGGGCGGCACGCAGGAACGTCCCGTCACCGCCGAAGGACACGACGAACGCACCCGCGTCACGGACGGCGGTCCCGTCCTCCTCCGGCATCGGGGCGACGAGATGCGAGAGGTCCGCGGGCGCGTCGGCCGAGCCGACGCCCTCGGGGATGCGGAGCCTGCAGCGGTGGCCGTCGGCCTCGAGGACCGTGACGGCGCGCCTGACGAGCTCGACGGCGCCGGGCCGTGCGAGATGGGCGACGAGGTCGACGTTCACGGCGCGACCACCATCGTGACGTCCTCGGTGGCGTCCTCCTGGGTCCGCTCGACCTCCTCGACGACGCGGCGCACCAGCTCGAGAGCGTCGCCCACGACATCCGGGCCCTCAGCGCCCGTCGACCGGTCCGGTGTCCGGGGACGCAGGTGCGCGAGGAACTCGACGTTGCCGGCAGCTCCGCGGATCGGGGAGGGCATCAGGTCGGCGACCGGCCAGCCGAGCCCCGACGCCGCGCGGGCCACACCGAGCAGGGCATCGCGCCAGGCCTCCGGCTCCCGCACGACGCCCCCACGTCCGACACGCTCCCTCCCGACCTCGAACTGCGGCTTCACGAGGACGACCGCGGCGCCGTCGGGCCGGACGAGGGGCAGCAGGGCCGGCAGCACCGTCGGCAGGGAGATGAAGGAGAGGTCCGCGACGAGCAGGTCCACCTCGACGCCGCCGACGTGCTCGAGCGTGGCGGTACGCACGTTGGTGCGCTCCTGCAGCGTGACGCGATCGTCACGACGCAGCCGCTCCGCGAGCTGGCCGTACCCGACGTCGATGCCGTGGACGTGCCGGGCCCCGGCCTGGAGGAGGCAGTCGGTGAAGCCCCCGGTGGAGATGCCAGCGTCGAGCACCACGCGCCCGTCGACGTCGATGTCGAAGCGCTCGAGCGCCGCGGCCAGCTTCTCTCCCCCGCGGGAGACGAACCGGGGTGGCGGGCCGCCGACGCGCAGGGTCTGGCTGGGCAGCACCAGCGTCGACGGCTTCCGCACCGGTGCACCATCGACCTGGACGCGCCGCAGCTCGATCACGCGCTGGGCCTCCTCGCGGGAGG
>SKII01000037.1 GCA_007116505.1 Nitriliruptoraceae bacterium | reverse complement strand
GCGACGGCCATGACGGCGTCGCGCTGCGACCCGAGCGCGTCGGCCGCGACGTCCGCCAGGACGGACGCGACGAGCTGCGGCAGGTGGCTGACGAGCCCGACGATCGTGTCGTGCTCCTCCGGACCGAGCACGAGCACGCGGGCTCCAAGGTCCCGCGCCAGTGCGGTCGCCTCCGCGAGGACGTCGTCGGAGGTCGTCGCGGTCGGGGTCAGGACCCACGTCGCGCCACTGAAGAGCCGCGCGTCACCCGCCGAGGGGCCGCTGCGCTCGCTGCCCGCCATCGGATGGCCGCCGACGAAGCGGGCGGCGACCTCGTGACCGACACGTGCGACGACCGACCCGACGACGGGCGCCTTGACTCCGGCCACGTCGGTGAGGACCGCGTCGGACAGCGCGACCTCCGCACCCGCCGCGAGCACATCGGGGATCGCTGGGGGCGGGACGGCGGCGATCACGAGCGCCGCCCCCGTCGCGGCCTCCTCCCACGTCTCGTGGACGGACGCGATGTCCCCGGCCCCCTTCAGCAGGGACCGGAGGACGGCGCGGACGTCCTCGTCCCGGTCGTGGACCCGGACCCGACGTCCGCCAGCCGCGAGCGCGAGCGTGAGCGAGGGGCCGATGAGGCCGCCGCCGCAGACGGCGACCGGTCCGCGCGACGTGTCCTGCGCCGCGCTCACTCGGGCAGGTCGGTGCGCAGCTGCCGTGCACCGTGCAGGTAGGGGTGCCGCAGCTCCGCGGTCGTCCTCGTCGTGTGCAGGTGGACCATGACGCGGATGCAGCGCTCGATGCCGTCGACGATGTCGAGCTCGCGGGCGCACATCAGCGGCACGTGCGTGAACCCCGCCTCACGCGCCGCCTCGGCCGGGAACGCGCTGCGGATGTCGTCCGTCGCGGTGAAGAGGATGGAGATGAGGTCGTCGGGATCGATCGTGTTGCGCTCGACGACGGCCTGGACGAGCTCGCGCGTGCGGGCGATGACCTCGTCGCGCGTGTCGCTGTCGACCGTCGTCGCACCTCGGACGGCCCTGACGCGCGCGTCGCTCATGGCTGCTCCTCGAGCGGGGTCCCGGCGGCGGCGTGCAGCCGCGCGATCTCCGTGCGGTCCAGGAAGCGCCACTTGCCCTGGCGCAGGTCCCCGAGCTCGACGCCACCGTACGCGACACGCGCGAGCCGCTCGACCGGCAGGCCGACCGCCGCGAGCATGCGGCGCACCTCGCGCTTGCGCCCCTCGGTCATGACGATCTCGATGAGCGCCTTGCCACGATGCTCCTCGACCGTGCGCACACGCCGGGGACGTGCCGGACCGTCGTCGAGCTCGACGCCCTCGGTCAGGCTCCGCATCGCCTCGCGGCGGACCGGGCCGGGGACCAGCGCGAGGTACGTGCGCTCGACCCCGAACGAGGGGTGGAGCAGACGGTTCGCGAGCTCGCCGTCGTTGGTGAGCAGCAGCAGCCCCTCGGTGTCCTGGTCGAGCCGGCCGACCGGGTAGAGCCGCTCCTCGAGGTTGACGAGGTCCATGACCGTCGGCCGACCCTGCGGGTCGCTCGTGGTCGACACGACACCCTGCGGCTTGTTCAGCATGAGGTAGCGCAGCGTCGTGTCGACGATGACGCGCTCCCCGTCGACCTCCACGACGTCCTCGTCGACGTCGACGCGGTCACCGAGGGTGGCCACTCGACCGTTCACGGTCACACGACCGGCGCTGATCAACAGCTCCGACGCGCGGCGGGACGCGATCCCCGCCGCGGCCATGACCTTCTGCAGACGATCAGCCATCGTGGACCCCATCCTCGTCCGGCCGTCCGCTGTCGACGGGCTCGTCGGTCGGCGCCCCGTCCGACGCATCATCGTCGGCCTCGGCCGCAGCCTGCTCCGTACGAAGGTTCCGCAGCCGTCCCATCGCGCTGCGGGCGGCCTGCTCGAGCCGCTCGGAGAGCGCCCCCATCGTGCCGTCGTCGGCCGGACGCTGCCGCACGACCGGAGCAGGCATCACGTCGAGGTCCTCGTCGTCCGAGTCCTCCATCGCCCCTGCCGCGCGCAGCTGCGCGCCCGCGCCGATGAGCGGTGCTCCGGACACCCCTGTCCCTGGGCCCTCCCCCTCGGTCCCGTCCGTCCCGTCCGCCCGCTGGCCGAGCCTCGCGCTCCCATCACGGAGCCGGCGACGCAGGTCGGCGAGGCCGCTCGCGTCGGGCTCGTCGGGGGCCGGCCCGTCCGGCAGGTACGGGGGCACGGGCGGCAACTCGTCGAGGGAGCGCAGCCCCATCCGCTCGAGGAACTCGCGCGTCGTCCCGAAGAGCACCGCCTGACCCGGGCCGTCCTCCCGCCCGACCTCGGTGACGAGACCGCGGGAGACGAGGCTGCGGAGCGCGCCGTCGGGGTTCACACCACGGATCTCCCCGATGGTCGCCCGCGCGATCGGCTGCCGGTACGCGACGACGGCGAGGGTCTCGAGGGCCGCCTGGGTGAGCCTCCCATGACGTGCGCCGATGAGCCAGCGCTCCAGGACGTCGCGGGCGGAGGGAGCCGTCAGCAGCCGCCAGCCCCCAGCGACCTCACGGAGCTCGAAGCCGAGCGTGGCGTCCGACGTCGCCGCAGCGAGCTCGTGCAGCGCCGCCTCGACCCGCTCGGGGTCGACCCCGAGCGTCTCCGAGAGGACCTGCGCCCCGACCGGCTCGTCGCTGATGAACAGCACGGCGCCGATCCCGCGCCGGAGCCCCTCATCGTCGACCTCGAGCGCGGGGAGCTGGGACGGGGCGGCCTGATCGTGGTCGGTCGTCCCTGTGACCTCGGCGGGCGTCGTCGTCGCGTCGTGGCCGCTCATCGGACCCCTCCCCCGGCACCGACGAGCTGCTCCGCAGCCGCGACCGGCGCGTCGGCGTCCGTCCCGTCGAGCGACGCCTCGAGGGACGCGTCGAGCCGCTCGAGCAGGAGCGCCGCGCCGCTGACGCTGCCGCGGACGGAGATCGCGAGCGCGTCCCCACGGGGCTGCTCGAGGTCGATGGCACCGACCTTGAACAGCTCGAGGATCGAGAGGAACAGGGCGACGCGGTCCGTGCGCGAACGCCCCGAGGCGAGCTCGGGGAAGGTCAGGACGCGGTCGTCGTCGAGGACCGCGAGGACGAGCTCCGCGGCCTCCTTCACCGTGATGGTCGCGCGGCGGATGTGCTGGAGGTCGACGGGCGCCTCCGGTGTCGGCGCGCTGACCCGGGCGGCGAGCAGCGCCAGCTCGGCCGGTGACAGCGGGATGGAGACCGGTGGGAGGACGCGCAGCATCCACGGCTCCGGTGCGGCCTCACGCCCGAGGCGCCACGCGCCGTCCTCGAAGCGCTCCCGCATCACCCCGGCGAGGTCGCGGAACGCCTGGTACTCGAGCAGGCGGGCGTAGAGCCGGTCGCGCGCCTCCCCGAGGAGGTCCTCCACCTCCTCGCGCTGCTCGACCGGGAGCAGGCGCGCCGCCTTCAGCTCGATGAGGGTCGCGGCCACCATGAGGAAGCGGGTCGCCGACTCGAGGTCGACCTGCTCGATGCCATCGCGCAGCGTGCGGAGGTAGTCGGCGGTGATGTCGGCGAGGTCGATCTCGGTGACCTCGACCTGCCTCCGGGAGATGAGATGGAGGAGGAGGTCGAAGGGGCCCTGGAAGACGTCGAGCTGCACCTGGTACGTCATGCGGTGCTCCTCGGTGGGATGGTGCTGGGCCTCTGGCCGAGAGCATCCTAGCCCCGCGTCCCTCGCCGACCGCGGCGGTCGGCCGCGCCGAGCACCCTCATCGGCCCTCGCCGCGCGACGCGAAGCCGATGCGGCGGTGGATGAGCGGGACGGGCGCGACGGGGTCCGCCCCGGTACGGACCGCCTCCGCGAGCGCCTCGGCCGCTCGGCGCGCCGCGGCCTCGTCGCGGGCATGGATACGGACCGGTGCACGTCCCCCCGTGGTCCCGTCGGCCCCGACGACGTCGCCGAGCCGTACCGCCACCTCGAGGCCGACGGCGGGGTCGACCGGATCGCCGGCGCGCTGCCGCCCTGCACCGAGCGCGCCGGCGATCTCCCCGAGGCGGCGGCAGGCGAGGTGCGCGACGACACCCGGAGGAGGGGTCCAGTCGAGCACGACCGGTGCAACGGGCAGCGCGGCACGCGGATCGTCCAGCACGGACGCGTCCCCGCCCTGCGCGTCGACGAGGCGTGCCAGCCGGTCGAGGCCGCTCCCGTCATCGAGCAGCGCCGTGACCTCCTCGAGGGCCTCGTCCGGCCGGCGTCCGACCAGCTCGAGCGTCGCGGCGGCGAGGGCGAGCGAGACCTCACGGAGGCGGCCGCTCCCCTGCCCTCGCAGCACCTCGACGGCCGCGATGACCTCGAGCGCGTTCCCCACCGCGTCGCCGAGGGGCTGAGACATGTCGGTGACGAGGGCGGCCGTGCGCCGACCGTGGGCACGTCCGATGGTCACGCACAGCTCGGCGAGAGCGGCGGCATCCTCCACGGTGGGGCTGAACGCGCCGTCGCCGGCCTTGACGTCGAGCACGACGGTGGACGCCCCGCCGGCGATCTTCTTGCTCATCACGCTCGATGCGATGAGCGCACGTGAGGGCACCGTCGCCGTCACGTCGCGCAGCGCGTACAGCCGCTTGTCGGCAGGCACGAGGTCGGACGTGGCCGCTGCGACGGCGATGCCGATGCGCTCCACCTGGTCGTGGACCTCCGCGACCGTGAGGTCCGTCCGAAGCCCGGCGATCGCCTCGAGCTTGTCGATCGTCCCGCCGGTGTGGCCGAGCCCGCGTCCCGACAGCTTCGCGACCTGACAGCCCGCGGCGGCCAGCAGCGGTCCGACGACGAACGTCGTCGTGTCCCCCACGCCGCCCGTCGAGTGCTTGTCGACCGTCGGCCCGCGCAGCCCCGACAGGTCGACCTGACCGCCCGAGGCGACGAACGCCTCGGTGAGCACCACGGCCTCGTCGTCGGAGAAGCCACGGATCACGCCGGCCATCAGGAGCGCCGCCATCTGGGCGTCGTCCATGTCGCCGGCCAGGTAGCGGGCGAGGAGTCCGCGCAGCTCGTCAGCGGTCAGCTCGCCACCGTCGCGCTTGCGCGCGATGAGCTCGGGGATCGGG
>SKII01000018.1 GCA_007116505.1 Nitriliruptoraceae bacterium | reverse complement strand
CTCGCCACGGTCGACGGCGTCGAGGTCCCGCGTGAGCAGCTCGAGGGCTGGGTCCGGACCGCGACGCAGGCGAACCCCGACGTCGACGCGGTCGGGCTCCAGACCGACCTGCTCGCGCGCGTCCTGCAGCAGCGCATCCTCGAGGGCGTGCTGGCCGAGCGCGGGCTGACCGTCGACCCCGAGCTGCTCGTGGAGATCCGCGGCTCGATCGAGGATCAGGTCGGCGGGCCGCTGTCGCTCGTCGCGACGCTCGCGGACATCGGGTTCCCTGAGGACTTCTTCGACGCCGTGTTCGTCCCCGTCGAGGCCGCCATCGAGACGCTCGTCCTCGCGCTCGCCGAGGGCCGCTCCCTCGAGACACGGACCGCGCGGCACATCCTCGTCGACACCGCCGAGGAGGCCGACGAGGTGTTCGCGCTCCTGCAGGACGGTGCGGACTTCGCCGAGCTGGCGACCGAGCGCTCGCAGGACCCGGGCAGCGGCTCACGCGGTGGCGACCTCGGCGCGCAGCAGCGCGGCGTGTTCGTGCCGCCGTTCGACGAGGCGGTCTGGTCCGCCCGTGTCGGCGTCGTGCTCGCACCCGTCGAGTCCGAGTTCGGCTTCCACGTCATCGAGGTGACCTCGATCGACACGACCACGGCCGCCGACCTGACGCCCGACGAGCGCCGCCGCATCGCTGGCGCGGACCTCGAGGAGGTCATCCTCACGGCCTTCGGTGGCGCGGCGGTCACCATCGACCCGACGGTCGGGACGTGGGATCCGGCATCGGGCACCGTCCTCCCCCCCGCCTGAGCGCGGACCGAGCGCAGAGGCGGGACCGTGGACGGCAGCGCAGGGCGGGTCGTCCTGGTCGAGACGTCGGACCTGCTGCCGGGGCTCCTGCCCTTCCAGGCCTGGGACGCGCTCGCGACGGCCGACGTCGTCCTGCTCCGCGACCCTGACGCGCATCCCTCCGCCGCGGCGCTCCACCTCGCGGGACTCGACCTCGCCGCGCTCGAGCCGACGGCGCTCGACCGTGGCGACCTGCTGCTCACGCGGCCCGGTGCGCCCGACGACCGCCGGCTCGCGAAGTCGCTCGTCGCCGCCGCCCGTGAGCGAGGACGCGTCGTCTACCTCCTCGAGGACGACGAGCGCGGGCTCGCGCCGGCGCTCGCCGGCATGGTCGCCGAGCACGACGTCGAGATCGAGCTCGTGTTCCTCGCGCAGGTCCCCGCCGGGACGGAGCTGCTCCGTGCCGTCCGCGTGATGGACCGGCTGCGCGACCCCGAGGGCGGATGCCCATGGGACCTCGAGCAGGACCACCACTCGCTCGCCCGCTACCTCGTCGAGGAGACCTACGAGCTGCTCGACGCGGTCGCGTCGGAGGATAACACGGACGTCACCGAGGAGCTCGGCGACGTGCTGCTGCAGGTCCTCTTCCATGCGCGCATCGCTGCCGAGCGGCGCGCGTTCGGCATCGACGACGTCGCGCGGGCGCTCGTGGACAAGCTGGTGCGACGCCACCCGCACGTGTTCGCCGACGCGGAGGGCGTCGTCGACGCCGACGACGTGCAGCGCCGGTGGGACGCGCTCAAGGCGGAGGAGAAGGGTGGCCGTGGGCCCCTCGACGGGATCCCGGCGGGGATGCCGGGCCTCGCCCTGCTCGACGCGCTCCTGCGCCGCGTCCGACGGCTCGGGATGATGCCGGAGGACGTCGGGACGGTCGTGGCGGGGCTGCGTGAGACGCTCGACGCCGTCGACGGCACCGCGGTCGACACCCGTGCCGAGCTGGTCGGGCGGCTCCTCGCGCAGGTGGCCGCGCTCTCGCGGCTGCTCGACGTCGAGGCCGACGCCGCGGCCCGCACCGTCGCCGCGCGGCTGCGCGCGGAGGTCGAGGCGGCGGTGGCCGACGGTGGGCAGGGCACCGAGGAGCCCGGCGGCCCCGACGTCTGGTCGCGCGCGCTCGGCGGTCAGCGTTAGCCTCGCACGAGGACGACAGGGGACGTGATGACCGAGGACGTGCTCGCCGGCTGGGACCCTGCAGGTCCGCCGCCGCCGCTCGACGGCTCCGCCCCGCTGCCGCTCGACACGATCGTCGCCGTCGGCGCGGCCGTCGCAGGGGTCGTGATCGGCCTCGCGGTCGGCGGGCGTCATCCGCTCGTCCGCGCGAAGGTCGGGGGACTGCTCGGACTCGGTGCTGCGGTCGTCGCCCGTCGCATGTGGCGCCTTCCCGGCTGATCCTCCCGGCCGGACGGACGTCGGCGGTCGTTGCAACGGCCACCCGTACGCGCGTACCGTGACGCCGACAGCGCCCTCTCGTGCACCGCGCCCCGCCGTGGGGTGCCGCGACGTGAGGTCCCGCGACGCCACGAGCACCACCGAGCGCCGGAGGACCCATGGAACCCTTCCCCGGGATGAGCACCATCGAGTCCGTGCACGCGCGCGAGATCCTCGACTCGCGCGGGAACCCGACGCTCGAGGTCGACGTCCGCCTCGGCATGGGCGCGCTCGGCCGTGCCGCCGTGCCCTCGGGCGCGTCGACGGGTGCTCACGAGGTCGTCGAGCTGCGCGACGGCGACGCCGCGCGTTACCTCGGCAAGGGCGTGCAGCGTGCCGTCGCGAACGTGAACGGGCCGATCGCCGAGGCCGTCGTCGGGCGTGACGCGTCGGAGCAGCGCGGGCTCGACACGCTGCTCGTCGAGCTCGATGGGACCGACGACCGCTCGAACCTCGGTGCGAACGCCGTGCTCGGCGTGTCGCTCGCCGCCGCGAAGGCCGCCGCGCAGGCCGCGAACCTGCCGCTGTACGCCTACCTCGGTGGCCCGAACGCACACGTCCTGCCGGTGCCGTGCATGAACGTGCTCAACGGTGGCAGCCACGCCGAGTCGAGCGTCGACATGCAGGAGTTCATGGTCGTGCCCGTCGGCGCCGGGTCGTTCGCCGACGCGCTCCGGATGGGCACCGAGGTCTACCACCACCTCAAGGCCGTCCTGAAGGGCCGTGGGCTCTCCACCGGGCTCGGCGACGAGGGTGGCTTCGCACCGGACCTCCCGTCGAACACCGCGGCGCTCGACCTGCTCGTCGAGGCGATCGTCGCGGCGGGCTACGCGCCCGGCGAGGACGTCGCGATCGCGCTGGATCCTGCGATGAGCGAGCTGTACCGCGACGGCGCCTACCACCTGACCGGCGAGGGGCGTGTCCTCTCGAGCGACGAGCTCGTCGACCTGTGGGCCGACCTCGTGGACCGCTACCCGATCGTCTCGATCGAGGACGGCCTCGACGAGGAGGACTGGGCCGGCTGGGCGCGACTGACCGCGCGGCTCGGCGACCGCGTGCAGCTCGTCGGCGACGACCTGCTCGTCACCAACCCGGCGTTCGTCCGCCGCGCCATCGAGGAGCGGGCGGCCAACAGCGTCCTCGTGAAGGTCAACCAGATCGGCACGCTCACCGAGGCGATGGACACCGTCGCGCTCGCGCAGCGCGCGGGGTGGACCGCGATGGTCAGCCACCGCTCCGGCGAGACGGAGGACACGACGATCGCCGACCTCGCGGTCGCCGTCGGTGCGGGCCAGATCAAGACCGGTGCGCCGGCACGCAGCGACCGGGTCGCGAAGTACAACCAGCTGCTCCGTATCGAGGAGCGCCTCGGGGACGCGGCGCGCTACGCGGGCCGGTCCGCGTTCGCACGGCACGCCTGAGCACGGCACGCCTGAGCACGGCACGGTGGAGGAGGGGCGGATGGGCACGCGGCAGCGAGGGTCGCGACGCACGCGGCGAGCGGGACGATCGACGCGCGTCGACGCGCTGCTCGGTGTGCTCCTCCTCGGTTCGCTCGGACTCGGCGTGCTCGTGCTCGCCGCGCCGCTCGAGGGCTACCTCGCGGAGCGCCAGCGCGTCACGATCCTCGAGCAGCAGGCCCTCGCCCTCGAGACGGAGAACCTGCGCCTGGAACGGCGGCTCACGGACCTCGACGACCCGCTCACGATCGAGCTGCTCGCCCGAGCCCAGCAGGGGCTCGTCCGTCCCGGCGAGGTCCCCTACGTCCTCGTCGCACCGGAGGTCGACGCACCGCGCATCCGGGACGCGGTCGAGGGTCCGGAGCTCGACGAGGACCTGCTCGACCGCATCCTGGCCTGGCTACGGTCCCTCGCCGGCTGACGGATCGAGCGGATCGGCCCCGCGCGGCTTCGCGCGGTCTCGCGCGGCCACCGTGCGCGGCCACCGTATGCGGCCGCAGTACGCATCCGGGGACCCCCGCGGCGGCGCCACCGGCTACCGTTGCAGGGCGCCGGTGATGCTGGCGCACCTCCCACGGATGTCCCGTCCCGACGCCCCTGCCGGCCGCCCCGCGCGGTCGGACGGTCGCGGCCGGGGGCCTGCCGCACCAGCGGCCGACCGCGGAGGGGAGCCGACGACGTCGGCAAGGACCTGAGAGGAGTTGGTCGAACTGCTGGGTGAGATCGTGAAGGGCAAGGTCGTGCGCCTCGAGGAGTACGGCGCGTTCGTCGAGGTCGACATCGAGGGGACCGTCGCGACGGGACTCGTCCACGTGTCCGAGGTCGCCGTCGACTACGTCGAGAACATCTACGCGTACCTCGCGGAGGGCGACGAGGTCGACGTCCGCATCGTCGACGTGAAGGAAGACGGCAAGATCGACCTGTCGATCAAGCGCGCCGACCCGGAGTGGGTCGACGAGGAGGCCCCGAACCTCCGCTCGAAGCTCGACAAGGACTTCAACAAGCGGCTGCGGCGCTTCATGCACAAGTCGCAGATGATCCAGGGCGAGGCCCGGCGGCAGAAGCGCGGTCGCGTCGGCACGTGATCGACGCCGTCCAGCGCGACCCTGACGCGAGCTACGAGCGGGCGGCCTCCGTCCCGCCCGCCGACGCGACGACCATCGCGGTCATCTCCTCCCAGCTCGGCCGTCCGGCACGTGGCCGTCCGGCGGTCATGCACCGCTGCGGCCACGGGCTCCCCACTGTCGTCCGGGTCGACCCGCGCCTCGAGGACGGCACGCCGTTCCCGACGACCTTCTGGCTCGCCTGTCCGCTGCTGCGCTCGGACGTCGGGCGCATGGAGGCGGACCTCGAGATGGTCCGCCTGAACGAGCAGCTCGGCGAGGACGCACAGCTCCGTGCGGAGTACGCGGCGACCGCGGAGCGCTACGTGGCCTTCCGTGATGCCCTCGGGGCCCCCGACGCGCCGCTCGACGGTGCACCGACGGCCGGAGGGATGCCAGGGCGCGTGAAGTGCCTGCACGTCCACCTCGGCCACCACCTCGCGACCGG
>SKII01000016.1 GCA_007116505.1 Nitriliruptoraceae bacterium | reverse complement strand
GCGCACCCCCAGCCGCCACGGGCCGCGTCCCACGGGCCGCCGTAGTACCAGTCGCCCTGCGCCGAGACCCACAGCGAGGAGCCGTCCTCGCCCTGGGACTCGAACGAGCCCGGATCGCCGGCCGAGCGCGAGGGCGTGGGGAGCCCGAGCGCCGCGGCGAGCCGTGCGGTCGCACCGGCGAGGTCATCGGGCGCCGCGAGCCGCCACACGGGGCCGCTCGAAGGAGCGGCGGCGAGGCCGTCCGCGAGCTCGAAGCGGTACACGACCGGGTACCACCAGCCGATCGCCGGTCCGGACGCGCCTCCGGCGACGTCGGCCTCACCACGGAGCAGGCCGTCGCCCGGCATCGGGGCCATGTCCGGCGCCGCACCCACCCCCGGCATGCCGGACAGCTCAGGGCCACCCGCGACGAGGTCGAGGATTGGCAGGTCCTCCCCTCCCCGCGTCGCAAGGCCGACGGCACCGACCACGACGACGAGCGCTGCAGCCGCAGCGCCGATCCGGCGCGTCCATGCCGGCGAGCGCCGTGGGACGAGCGGGAGGACGTCAGCGACTGCGCTGGTGCCGGTGCTGGTGCCGGTGCCGGTGGCTGCCTCGGCCAGCGTCACGGCGAGCTCGTCGCGGCGGCGTGGTGCGAGGGGGGTCCGGAGCCTGGCCCCGAGCGCGCGGACGAGCCGCAGCGTCCCGGGACGCGGGTCGGAGGCGGACGGGGAGGTGGTGTCGGTGTGATCGCTCATGCCCTGCCATCGTCCACAGCGGTCGGGAGGTGACGCACCACCCCGCGCGATACCGCAGCGGCATCGACAGCGGCATCGAGCACCTCCTCGAGCCGGTGCAGCGCACGTCTCGTGATGGCGGCCACGGCGTTCGTCGACCGACCCGTCATCGTCCCGACGGCCGTCGCGTCGAGGTCGACGACGTAGCGCAGGACCAGCACCTCGCGCTGCTCGTCGGTCAGGTGGGCCAGGAGCTCCGCGAGACGTCGGTCGCCGTCGAGCCGTTCCAGCGCCGCCTCGATGGCGTCGTCGCCGACCTCCACCGCGTCCGCGAGGCGCACGAGCTCGTCGCTGGGGAGCGGGGTGAGCGGTCGCCGCACACCGCGACGCACGGCGTCGACCACGCGCCGGTGGGCGATGGTGAACACCCAGGCGCGGAAGCCCTGCTCGTCGCCACGGAAGCCGTCCAGCCCGCGCGCGACGTGGAGGAGGGTGTCGCCCACGACGTCCTCGGGATCGTCGAGGCCGCGACCCCGCGCGAAGCCGAGGAGCGGTCCGGAGAGCTCGTCGAGGAGCGACGCCCAGGCAGCGGGGTCCCCCGCCCGCGCAGCGGCGAGCACCCCCTCGAACGCGGTGCCGAGCATCAGGACCTCCTCACTACGTCATCGTCGCAGACGGCGTCCGGGTGACGCGGACCGCAGGGCCAGCTGGCGCGGCCACGGGTGCGGGCCAGGAGGACGGGCCGACCTGGCCATCCGGACAGGCCTTCAGCCCGGACCGACAAGGCCTCCGGGCCGAACCAGAGTGCCGGTTCTCCGGTCCCGCCGATGGTGGCCACGGGACGGACGTCGGGCGCACACCGCCCGCGCCGTCCGGACCGCCCGCCGTCGCGACTCACAACACGCCACGGAGCGAAGGAGCACACACCATGCGCATCAAGCGGATCACCACGGGCGTCGCCGCAGCGACGCTCGCACTCCTCCCCCTCACCGCCGCGGCAGCGGACGAGACCGCACAGGTCGTCGTCGTGCACGGCGTCCCCGGACTCGAGGTCGACGTCCTCGTCGACGGCGAGGCCGCGATCACCGAGTTCGAGTTCGGCGACGTCGTCGTCACCGACCTGCCCGCCGGCAGCTACACGCTCGCGGTCGCCGCCACGGGCACGACCCAGGCCGTCCTCACCCTCGAGGCGACCCTGACCGCCGGCACGAGCGTCACCGTCGCCGCGTACCTCGACACGAACGGGGACCCGAAGCTGGCTGCGTTCGCCAACGAGACGGGCGCGACCGGCATCCAGCCGTTCCACCTCGCGAACTTCGGTGAGGTCGACATCCTCGTCGGCACGGACGCCGTCCTCGAGGGAGTGGCCAACGGGGTCACCGCCCGCATCGACGTCGACGGCGGCACGACCGTCGAGGCCGTCGGCATCGGCGCCGCCGGTACCGGCGTGGCCGCCATCGAGCTCGGTGACGTGTCCGTGCCCGCGGGCAAGCTCGTCCTCGCGTTCGCCATCGGTCCGGACACCGACGAGGACCTCCCCACCGTCGTCGTGGAGGTCATCGACGTCATCACCGTCGAGGAGATCCCGTCCGGGACCGGCGGCCAGGCCGCGATGCTGCCGCTGCTGGTCCTCTCGCTCGCACTGGCCGGCACGATCCTGCTGGTCGCGCCGCGCCGTGCGACCCGCGTGGAGGCCTGAGCAGCACCCTCAGCACCACGCGGGGGTCGGGGGCGGCACGCGTCGCCCCCGACCCCCGTCCGCCCCCGTCCGCGAGGGGGCATGACGGCGACGGAGCATCCGATGGTCCGACACGGAACGACGGCCGTCAGGGCCGGCGGCGCCCTGCTGCTCGTGGCGGCGCTCGCCCTGTGGGGCGGCGCCGGTGCGCCGCGGCTCACCGCAGCCCCTTTCGGAGCCGTCCCCCATGACACCGAGCACACGGAGCACACCGAGCACACCGAGCACACCGGGCTGTCCACCGGAGCCGAGGCGGAGCAGGACCCGCAGGCTCCCGTGGCTCCTGCACCGCGCCCTGCACCGTCGTTCACCACGACCGCTCCCAGCCGAGCGATCGACCCCGGACAGCGCCCGGTCGGCCTGAGCATCGAACGACTCGGTGTGCACGCACCCGTCGAGCCGGTCGGGGTCGGCGCTGCAGGCAGGCTCGTCGTGCCCGCCTCGCCGATGGACGTCGGCTGGTTCGAGGGTGGCGCGGTGCCCGGCGCCCCCGGCGTCGCCCTGCTCACCTCACACGTGGACACCCGGACGGAGGGGCGCGGGGTCCTCGCGGACCTCGCACGTCTCGAGGACGGCGACACCATCGCGACGACCAGCGCGGACGGGACCACCCGAAGCTGGAGCGTCACGGCACGCTCCCAGCACCGCAAGGAGGATCTGCCCCCCGAGCTCCTCCGCCGCTCCGGCGTCCCCACGCTCGCGCTCGTCACCTGCGGCGGCCCCTTCGACCGCGACGCCCGCCGCTACCGGGACAACGTGATCGTCTGGGCGGAGCTCATGCCCTGAAACGCTTTAGGTGGCCCCCGAGGACCATCTCCGTTAGCCTCAAGAACGCCGAGCACGCCACGCCGAGCACCCTCCCGGACTGACGACCGGGCCCACCCTCTGGAGCCCAACCATGCCATTCCTCACCTCACGACGCCCTTCGGACGAGGCGGCCGACGCGGCTGAGGCCGCGCGCACCTCCCAGCCGTCCGTCATCGACTTCGAGGAGTTCCTCTCCCTCGACGAGGTCCGAGCGACCGAGGTGGCCTCCGCCACCGCATCGATGATCCTGCGCACGGCGAAGGACCGCCACGACGAGCTCCTCGCCGCGGCCGCCCGGCTCGTCGAGGACGCGCAGCAGCGCGCCGCCACGATCACCGAGAGCAGCACGAGCGACGCCGAGTCCCGCAGGTCGGACGCCGAGCGAAGGGCGAGCGACCTCCTCGCCGATGCGGAGCAGCGCGCTGCGGAGCTCGTGAGCTCCACGCGCAGCCAGGTCGAGGCGCTCCATGCGGAGGCGGAGTCCACCGCCACCGAGCTGCGCAGCAGCGCCGAGGTCTACGCGGAGACCATCCGTGGGGACGCGGAGACCATCCGTGGGGACGCGGAGGCCGACGCAGCACGCATCGTCGCCGAGGCGACCGAGCAGGCTCGAGTGCTGCGCGAGTCGTCCGAGCGCGACGCGGCCGGGCTGCGCGAGTCGTCCGAGCGCGACGCGGCCGAGCTGCGCGAGTCGGCCGAGCGCGACGCGGCCGAGCTGCGCGAGTCGTCCGAGCGCGACGCGGCCGAGCTGCGCGAGCGGACGATGCGCGACCGGGAGGCGATCCTCGAGCAGGCCACCGAGCGCCGCGATGCCATGCTCGCCACGATCGAGGATCAGCGTCGCTGGGTGCAGACGATCGTGGCGGAGGCCAACGAGGTCCACAGCCGGATGGTGACGTCGCTGTCCGAGGCCCGCTCGCACCTCGACCAGGCGCTCGCGCGGGTCGCGCAGCCGGCGAACGGCGCCTCCAGGATCCTCGGCGAGGCGAACGCGGAGACGATCCGCATCAACGCGCTCCAGGCCGGGGACTGACCCGCGCCGTCGTCACCCGTCAGGCGGCGAGCCTCGGGTGCGGCGCGTCGCGCATCAGGTCGAGGAAGCGCTCCATACCGACGTTCCCGCCGGACAGCGTCACGCCGACACGCTTGCCGCGCACGTCGATCGCCCCAGAGAGGATCGCAGCGAGCGCGGACGCGCCGCTCGGTTCCACCACCTGCTTCATGCGGTCGAACAGGAACCGCATCGCTGCACGGATCTCATCGTCGGTCGCAGCGACGACCTCGTCGACCCGCTCCCGCATCACCGCCAGGGTCAGCACCCCCATGCGGTCCCCCTGCTGACCGTCCGCGATCGTCGTCGGCACGGGGAACGTGAGCAGCTCGCCCGTCTCGAGCGAGCGCCGTGCCGTCTCGCGGGCGGCCGGCTCGACCCCGACGACCCGTGTGCCCGGCGACAGCCCCTTCGACGCCGTCGCGCAGCCGGAGATGAGGCCGCCACCTCCGACGCACACGACGAGCAGGTCGAGCGGACCCTCGTCGGCCGTGTCCTCGATGAGCTCGAGCGCGGCGGTGCCCTGGCCGGCCATGACCGGCTCATGGTCGAACGGCGGGATGAGCGCGAGTCCGCGCTCCTGCGCGAGGCGGCGTCCGACCGCGTCGCGGTCCTCGGTGTAGCGGTCGTAGAGGACGACCTCCGCGCCGTAGCCGCGGGTCGCGGCGAGCTTCGCCGGAGGCGTGTCGGCCGGCATGACGATCGTGGCCGTCGTCCCGTGGAGCCGTGCCGAGAGCGCGACGGCCTGCGCATGGTTGCCCGACGAGAACGCGGCGACGCCTCGCGAGCGCTCCGCCGGCTCGAGGATGCTGACCGAGTTGTAGGCCCCGCGGAACTTGAAGGCCCCCATCCGCTGCAGGTGCTCGGCCTTCAGGAGGACCTGCCCTCCCGTCCATGCGTCGAGCGTGCGCGACCGCAGCACGGGCGTGCGCCGGGCGACCCCGTCGAGCCGCGCCGCGGC
>SKII01000007.1 GCA_007116505.1 Nitriliruptoraceae bacterium | reverse complement strand
CGGCTCCTGACCGCCCTCCTCCTGGCGCCTCCTCCGGCCTCAGGACGGCGTCAGAAGGCCTTCTGACGGCCCTCGCTTGCCCTTCCCGCGCCGCTGTGCGACACTCCAGGCCTCGGGCCACACAGGGCCCGGCATCGCCGTGCCCGATCGGGCGTCAGGCACCCACCGCCGCAGGGCGGTCCCGTCGCACCGTCGTGGTGGCCGGGAGCAGGTGCCTCGCGGAAGGTGGACCTCCCGGCCCACCTCGGCCCGACGGCGCAGGGCCCGACACGACAAGGAACGACGTTGGCGACCGAACTCCCCGCGGACAAGCAGGCCATCATCGACCGCTTCGCCCGCACGCCCGGTGACACGGGCTCGCCGGAGGTGCAGGTCGCGCTGCTGACGCAGCGCATCTCGCACCTGACCGCACACCTCCAGGAGCACCACCTCGACCACCACACGCGTCGTGGCCTGCTGCTCCTCGTCGGCAAGCGGCGCCGGCTCCTCAACTACCTGCGCAAGCAGGACGTGGAGCGCTACCGCGCGATCATCGCGGAGCTCGGTCTCCGACGCTGACCCACCGGGCCGGGACATGCGTCCCGGCCCTGCGTCATCGCACGGCATCCTGCCGGACGGCGGCGCACGACAACCGAACACGACCGACGGAGCGCCGTCCTGACCGCCTCGGTGGTCAGTGGAGACGCCTCGGACCGCGCCACGTGCCGGCCCGAGTCGTCCCCACTGATGCACCGGTGCGCCGGACGGCCTCCCATCCCGCGCAGGGCGCGGGAGCACAGAAGGAGGCCCCCACGTGGGAGCACTCGGGAAGCACGAGATGACCGTCGAGATCGACGGCAAGCAGTTCACCTTCGAGGCCGGCAAGATCGCGGCCCAGGCCGGCGGGGCCGTCGTGGTCTCGCTCGGCGACACCAAGGTCCTCTCCACCACCACCGCATCGCGCAGCCCGAAGGAGTCGCTCGGCTTCTTCCCGCTGACGATCGAGGTCGAGGAGCGGATGTACGCGAACGGCCGCATCCCCGGATCGTTCTTCAAGCGTGAGGGTCGTCCCTCCGAGAACGCCATCCTCACCTGCCGCCTCACCGACCGTCCGCTCCGGCCGACGTTCGCCGACGGACTCCGCAACGAGATCCAGGTCGTCAACACGGTCCTGCAGACCGCGCAGTTCGACCCGTACGACGTCGTCGCGATGAACGGCGCGTCCCTCGCGACCATGATGGCCGGCGTCCCCTTCGACGGCCCGGTCGCTGCGATCCGCTTCGCGATGCTGCGTGACGGCTCGTGGGTCGCGTTCCCGTCCTTCGAGGAGCTCGCGGAGGAGGCCGTGTTCAACATGGTCATCGCGGGTCGCGTCGAGCAGGACGGCGAGGTCGCGATCCTGATGATCGAGGCCGAGGCCACGCCGGACGCGATCCTCCACATCGAGATGGGTGCACCCGCCCCGACCGAGCAGGTCGTCGGCGAGGCCATCGAGAAGGCGAAGCCCCTCATCCGCGAGCTGTGCGAGGCGCAGCAGCGCTTCGTCGACGTCGCGGGTGTCCGTGACGCCGGCGAGTTCAAGCTGTTCGTCGACTACGCGCCGGAGGTGTTCGACGCCGTCTTCGACGCCTCGGCGAAGGACGTCGAGGCGGTCTACCGCGACTCGTCGCTCGGCAAGGAGCTGCGCGACGAGAAGCTCGGCGAGATCCGCTCCGCGGTCGTCGAGAAGGTCGCCGCCGCCGGGGTCGCCGGTGTCGATGCCGACGCGCTCCCGGGCCAGGCCCGCGAGGCGTTCCGCTCGGTCGAGAAGAAGGTCGTCCGTCGCCTGATCGTCAGCGAGGGCTTCCGTGTCGACGGTCGTGGTCCCAAGGACCTCCGCCCGGTCGCCGCTGAGGTCGGCCTGCTGCCGCTCACGCACGGCTCGGCGCTCTTCACCCGCGGCGAGACCCAGGTGCTCTCCGTCCTCGCGCTCGGCACGACGCGCGAGGGCCAGCGTCTCGACACCCTCGACCCTGAGAACGAGAAGCTGTACATGCACCACTACAACATGCCGCCGTACTCGACCGGTGAGACCGGCCGGGTCGGCTCGCCGAAGCGTCGCGAGATCGGCCACGGCCTCCTCGCTGAGCGCGCCATCGTCCCGGTGCTCCCGACGACCGAGGACTGGCCGTACGCGATGCGCGTCGTGTCCGACATCATGAGCTCGAACGGCTCGACGTCGATGGGCTCCGTCTGTGCCTCGTCGCTCGCCCTCATGGACGGTGGTGTGCCGACGCACGCTCCGGTCGCGGGTATCGCGATGGGTCTCGTCTACGAGGACGGGAAGTACACGACGCTGACCGACATCCAGGGCGTCGAGGACTTCTACGGCGACATGGACTTCAAGGTCGCCGGACCCGAGGGCTTCATCACCGCCCTGCAGCTCGACACGAAGCTCGCCGGCATCCCGGCGCAGGTGCTCGCCGACGCGCTGCTCCAGGCGCGTGACGCTCGCCTCGAGATCCTCGACGTGATGAACGCGGCGCTCAACGCTCCGCGTGCCGAGGTGGCTCCGAACGCTCCGCGCGTCGAGGTCATCCACATCCCGCAGGACAAGATCGGCGAGGTCATCGGCCCGCGCGGCAAGATCATCAAGGAGCTCGTCGAGGAGACGGGCGCCCAGATCGACGTCGACGAGGAGGCCGGTCGCGGCGTCGTGAAGATCTACGCGACGAGCGCCGAGCAGGCGACCGCCGCACGTGACCGCATCAACGCGATCGCGAACCCGACGCTGCCGGAGGTCGGCGAGCGCTACCAGGCCACGGTCGTGAAGACCGTCGACTTCGGTGCGTTCGTCAGCCTGACCCCGGGCATCGACGGTCTGCTGCACATCTCCGAGCTCGGCAAGATGGCTGGCAAGCGGCTCGACCACTCCGAGGACGCCGTGAGCGTCGGCCAGCAGGTGCTGGTCGAGGTCAAGGAGGTCCTCGAGGGTGGCCGTCGCTTCAAGCTCGAGTACGTGGGGGAGAAGGCCGCCCCCGCCGAGGGCTCGGAGCGTCCGCGTGGCGACCGTGGTGGCGACCGCGGTGGCGACCGTGGTGGCGACCGTGGTGGCGACCGCGGCGGTGACCGTGGCGGCGACCGCGGTGGCGACCGTGGCGGCGACCGCTCCGGGGACGGCGAGGGCCGCACCCGTAGCCGCAGCCGGAGCCGCAGCCGGGACTGACCCGATCCGCATGACGACCGGAGGGCCGCGACCTGCGTCGCGGCCCTCCGGCGTCGTGCCGCCCGAACCACCTACGCTGCGGGGACGAGGGAGGTCGGACGATGCGCATCGGGTTGGTCGGGGCCGCGGGCAGGCTCGGTTCTGTCCTCGCCGCCGGCATCGCTGCGGCGGAGGATCTCGACCTCGTGGCCGCGGTCTCACCGTCGCACGCCGGTCGACGGCTCGGTGATGTCGTCCCCGGCGTGGCGTCCCTCCGACCGGCTGCGGAGCTCGAGGTCGCCGGCACGCTCGATGCGCTCCTCGCCGCGGACGCGGAGGTCGCCGTCGAGGTGACGGGCCCGTCGACGGTCGGAGCGCACCTGCGGTGGCTGCTCGAGCACGGCATCCATGCGGTCGTCGGTGCGACCGGGCTCGGCGACGAGGACCTCGAGGCCGCCCGTGGGCTCGCAGCGCACGGGACCGCCCGCGCGCTCGTCGTCCCGAACTTCTCCATCGGTGCCGTCCTCGTGGAGCGCTTCGCCGCAGAGGCCGCTCGGCACCTCCCGCACGTCGAGATCGTCGAGCTGCACCACGACCGCAAGGTCGACGCACCGTCGGGGACGGCGATCGCGACGGCGGCGGCGGTCGCACGTGCGCGCGGCGAGGTCGGTCCCCCTCCCGGGATGGACGGTCCGGCTGTGGCGCCGGGCTCGCGAGGCTCCCTCCAGCACGGCGTCCCGGTGCATGCGGTCCGGCTGCCCGGACTCCTCGCGCACGAGGAGGTCCTCATCGGTGGCGAGGGCCAGCTGCTCACGCTCCGGCACGACACGACCGACCGGACCGCGTTCATCGCAGGTGCGCTGCTGGCCTGCCGGCGGGTGAGCGGCCTCGACGGGCTCGTCGTCGGGCTCGGGGACCTCGTCTGAACCTGCGTCCTGGACCCTGAGGCGCTAGCGTCCCGGAGCCTGCCGGGACCGACCGAGCTGACGAGGTGGCGAGTGTCGAGCGAGCAGTCGTCCGTGCCAGAGGTGGACCACTACGTAGAGGCGCTCGAGCGCTTCCGTGGCGACGTCCGGATGATGGAGCAGGTCCTCGCGACGATGATCGAGCGCGGTGCGCCGAGGTCCGAGGTGCACCTCGGGCTCATGCTCGATGAGTACCTGGCCGGCAGGTCGCTGCGCAAGGCCCGCGCGATCATCTCGCAGCTCGACGAGCTCGGTGTGCGCCTCGACCCCGTCCGGCAGTACGACGTGGCGATCGCTACCGCGACGGCGGGAGACGTCGCCGAGTCACTCGCCATCATCGACCGCCTCGTCGCGGACCAGCGCGACCCTGCCCCGACGCAGACGCCCGCCGTCCTCGAGCTGCTGCTCGGCGCTGGCCGCCTGCCGCAGGCGTGGTCGCTCTTCCGTCGGATGCGTGCGCGCTCGGTCGTCCCGAGCCGCGAGGCGCACCTGACGCTGCTCGGAGATGCGCTGCAGCGTCGAGCGGCGAAGGACTCGGTCGCCGTCATCCTGTCGCTCGAGAGCGCCGGCCACCGCTTCCCCGATGGTCGGGTCGGTCCGCTCGTCCGGATGCTCGTCGGCACCGGTCAGCTGGAGCGTGCAGCGGAGGTCCTCGCCGCGGCGGAGCGTGCAGCGGCGCGGGGCGATGCGGAGCGGCCGACGCAGGCCGTGTACGGGACGCTCGTGCATGCCCTCGCCGCGAAGGGCCGGGTCGACGAGGTCGTCGCCCTCGTGGAGGGCAGCGCCGGACCGGACGGCGCGCTCCCGTCGCACCTGCGCAACGCCGTGCTCGCGGCGCACATCGCTGCCGGTGACCTCGACGGTGCCTGGGACGAGGCGGAGCGCATGTGGGCCGACGCCTGCCTTCCGACGGGCGCGAACCTCGAGGCGCTCCTCGACCTGACCCTCGCCGCCGGGAACGTCACGCGCGCGGCGGGCATCCTCGACCTGCTGCTCGTCATCGGCGTGCCGGTCGCGCCGAACCGGAGCGGTGCGGTCCTCCGTGCCGAGATGGCTGCGGACGGTCTCGACCGGGTCCTGCCGGTCGCGGCGGCGATCCTCGACGCCGGGCTCGTGTTCGACCGTTCCGCCGCCCGCGACCTCGTCGAGCGGCTCGTGCGCGCGAAGCGGCTCGACGACGCGATGGCGTGGCTCGAGCGGTTCCGTGGGGCGGGGACGCTCACGCAGGGCCGGAGCTACGGGTCGCTGCTCGG
>SKII01000035.1 GCA_007116505.1 Nitriliruptoraceae bacterium | reverse complement strand
GCGCCCGCGACGGCGGAGAGCCCGAGGTCCCAGCCCCGCACGAGGGCAGCGCCCGCGCCGATCAGCACCCCGAACGGTGCCAGCGCCAGCACGCTCACGGGCCCCGGCCGGCCGTGCTGACGCCGGTGCAGCGCACCCGCGCCGGTCGCGCCGAGCAGGAGCAGCGCGGTCCCGACGAGCAGCTGCAGCGTCCCGTCCATCTCGACCTCCTGCACCCCTCGGGCCCCGCGATGCGGGTCTGCGAGCAGGCCCCGCGACGGGCCCTGCAGGGGGTGAGGCTACGGCGGCCGGGTGTCGCGCGGTGACCTCCTACCCTCCCCGCATGCGCGTCCTGATGCTCTCGTGGGAGTTCCCGCCCCGCCTCGTCGGAGGCCTCGGTCGCCACGTCGACGCCCTGACCCGTTCCCTGGTGGCGGGCGGCCACGAGGTCCACGTCGTGACCCGGTCGCACCCGGACGCGCCTGCCGAGGAGCGGCACGGCGGGCTGCACGTCACGCGGGTCGACGCGTCTCCTCCACTCGTGCCGTTCGACGACCTCGTCCCCTGGGTGCTCGCGTTCAACACGGCGGTGCTCGCGGCGGCGACGCGTGTGCTGCGCACCCACGACGTCGACCTCGTCCATGCGCACGACTGGCTCGTCGCGTCGGCCGCGGTCGGCATCCGTGACGCGTTCGGGCTGCCGCTCGTCGCGACCGTGCACGCGACGGAGTACGGCCGACACCAGGGCCACCTCCCCGGACCGATGAACCGCCTCATCCACGGCATCGAGGGCTGGTTCGTGGAGCATGCGGACCGCACCATCGTCTGCTCGACCTACATGCACGAGCAGGTCCGCACGCTGTTCGGCGTGCCCGAGGGCCGGCTCGAGACCGTCCCGAACGGCGTCGCGGTCGACGAGCTCGCCCCGCCTGCCGACGAGGTCCTCGCCCTTCGGCGCACGCTCGCCGACGACGGCACGCACCTCGTGCTGTTCGCCGGACGCCTCGAGTACGAGAAGGGCGTGCAGACGGTGCTGCACGCGCTCGAGCGTCTCGTCGACCGTGTCGGCCAGGTCCGCTTCCTCGTCGCCGGCGTCGGCACCTACTCCGACGAGCTGCGGCGACTCGTCGACGAGCTCGGGCTCGCGCACCGCGTGCAGTTCACCGGCTTCCTCGAGGAGCGCGCGCTGCGCCTGCACTACGCGGCGGCCGACGTCGCCGTCGCACCGTCGCTGTACGAGCCGTTCGGCCTCGTCGCTACGGAGGCGATGGCGTGCGGGACGCCGGTGGTCGTGAGCGATACCGGTGGCCTGCGCGAGATCGTCGCCGACGGCACCGGCCTCACGTTCCCACCGCAGGACGCCGAGCAGCTCGCCGACCGCATCGCCGAGATCCTCACCGACGCGGACCTCGCCGCGACGCTCGTCGCGCGCGGACGCGAGCGCATCCGCGCGCGCTACGACTGGGCGGACGTCGCCATGCGCACCGAGGACGTGTACGCGACGGTGCTCCGCGGACGGCGGGCGGCATGAGGAGCCGCCGGAGCGGAGCATGGACCGCGGCGCTGATCGCCGCCGTGGCCCTCGCCGGTCCCACGCTCGCCGCCTGCAGCGCCGACGACGGGCCGGACCTGCGCTCGGGCACACCGGAGCTGCACGTGTCGCGCGCACAGGCGTCCGGGCCGGTCGCGGGAGCGTCGCAGCTGGTGCTGACGATCACCAACCGCGGGGACGGCGCCGACGTGCTCGTCGGCGCGGACACCGATGCGGCGCTCGCGGTCGAGATCCACCGGACCGACGTCGATGCCGACGGGCGCGCCTCGATGCGGATGCTCGACGAGATCGCGCTCCCTGCGGGCGAGGCGGTCGCGTTCCGTCCGGGCGACCTGCACCTGATGGTCGTCGTGCCGGACGAGCGCGTCCGGGTCGGCGGTACCTTCGAGGTCACCCTGCGCTTCGCGCGCAGCGCTCCTGTGGACGTCACCGTCGACGTCGTCGAGCTGCTCGACCTCGTCGAGCGCGCACTGCACGGCGGCTGACGCTGAGGGGGCGCGGGCGCTCGCCCCGGGGCGCGGGCACCACGAACCGGGCCACGACGTCCCGGACCAGGAGGGCGGCGATGGGGACGACGACGGCCCGACGTCCGCGCCGCGCCATCACCCTGCTGCTCGCTGCGGCGATCCTCGCCGGCTGCTCCAGCACCCCCTCGAGCTCGACCGCGCTGACGGCGCAGGGGCTCACGCGTGCCGCGGACGGCTGGTACGGGATGCCGCTGACGATCGATCGCACGCTGCCCGCCGTCACGCTGCTCGACACCGCTGACGTGCCGTTCCGCCTCGACGAGGAGCTCCTCGGCACGCCCACGCTGCTGTTCTTCGGCTACTCGTCCTGCCCCGACATCTGCCCCATCCACCTGGCCGCGATCGCGAGCGCGATGGAGCAGACGCGCACGCGCTACGACCAGCTCAAGGTCGTGTTCGTGTCGGTCGACCCGGAACGTGACACGCCGGAGCGCATCGACGAGTTCCTGTCGTTCTTCAGCTCGCGCATGATCGGGCTGCACGCGGAGCTCGATGTCGTCGTGGACGCGCTCGCGCAGCTGGACCTCCCCGGCCCCGTCATCGAGGGTCCCGACCCCCGCGGCGAGGGCGACCTCATCGGACATCCCGCGCAGGTCATCGGCTTCGACGCTCAGGGCCGTGCCCTGCGCGTGTGGCCGTTCGGCACCCGCCGCGCCGACTGGGTTTCGGACATCCCCCGCATCGTGGAGCAGTGGTCGTGAACGTCGCCTGGTGGTGCTCGGGCAACCCGGGCCAGGTGTGGACGTGGCGCTACACGCCGTTCCTCGGCGTCTGGATCATGGTCGCGGTGATGATCGGCGGCTACGTGCGTGCGCACCGCCGAGCCGGCCGACCCCTCGAGACGGTCCGCCTCCGACGCTTCGTCGCCGGCGTGCTCGCCCTCGCCGTCGTGTCCGAGTGGCCCATCGGCGCGCTCGGTGCCGGCTACTTCGCCTCGCTCGGCATCGTCCGCTACATCGGGATCACGTTCATCGCCGCGCCGCTGCTCATCGGCGGCATCCCGACGTGGCTGCTCGATCGCTGGCTCCCGTACGGCAGCGCACGGTGGGCGGTCGTGCGCTTCATGACGCGCTGGCCGATCGCGCTCCTGCTGTTCAACCTGGTCCTGTTCGGCACGCACCTGCCGGGGGCGATCGACACGCTCAAGGTGTTCCAGCTCGGCTCGTTCGCGATCGACACGATGCACCTGGTCGCGGCGCTCGCCTGGTGGTTCCCCGCGATGCGGCGCGAGCCGGACCGCGGCGCGATCCGCGAGCCCGTGCGCGGCTTCTACCTGTTCGCCTCGAGCATGCTCATGTTCATCCCGGCGAGCTTCATGACGTTCTCCCCGTTCCCGCTGTACGGCCTCTACGAGCTCGCGCCACCGCTGTGGCTGGGCTTCGACCCGCTGCGCGACCAGCAGCTCGCCGGCATCCTCATGAACGTCGTCGGCGGGTTCGTCCTGTGGACCGTCATCGCCATCGGCTTCATGCGCTGGGCGAAGGACGAGGAGCGGGCCGACGAGGAGGCGCGTCGCGAACGGTTCGCCGACGCCTGAGCGTCAGCCCTCCTCGAGCCGACCCTCGCCCCGAGTCTCGAGCCGCGACCTCACGACGCGGGCCGGTGCTCCGACGGCGACCGAGTACGGCGGCACGTCACGCGTGACGACGGCATGCGCGCCGATGACGCTGCCACGGCCGATGTCGACTCCCCTCAGGACGGTCGCACCCCGACCGATCCAGACGTCGGGCCCGATGCGCACGGGCGCCGTGACGATGCCCTGATCCTTGATGGGGACGTCGAGCCGATCGGTTCGGTGGTCGAAGTCGGTGATGTGGACGTCGTCTGCGAGCAGCGCACCGTCCCCGATGCTCACGTCGAGGTAGGAGTTGACCGTCGTCCCACCACCGATGACGACCTTCGCGCCGACCGTCACCCGTCCGGTGTGCGAGCGCAGCGCCACGCCGTGCCCGATCCAGCACCACGGCCCGACGACGACGCGACCCCTCCCCTGGGGCGCGGTGAGCTCCACGCCACCGCCGAGGAAGCTCATGCCGTGCAGGCGCACGTCGTTCCCGCGCAGGGCCGCAGCGGACCGTGCACGCAGGAGCCTCACGGCGTGCACGGCGTGCATGCGCGTGAGCATCCGGTGCTCCCCGGCGAAGCGCCAGCTCCGGCGCGCACCCCAGCGCGGGTAGGCGGACCTCGGGACCTGACGCTCGGCGAGGATGCGCAGCGCTCGGCCACCGTCGAGCTCGCGGACGTCGTGCGCGGCGCGCTGCAGCGCCCTCGCCCACTCCTCGCACTGGGCCGTCGACGGAGCGGCTCCGTGCTCCACGCCCCACTCCCGGAGCTCGGCGAGCGTCTCGTCAGGGTCCTCGCCGAGCCGGCGCAGCGGGCCGGGGTCCGGACTCATGCGAGGGGCCTGCGCGCATGCAGGATGAGGTTGTAGAACAGCTTCGCGGGGACCACGCCCTCGAGCGCTCGGTCGATCCGGCTGAGGCGGCGCCACGTGTTGTACGCACCGAACGCCCAGCGCTCGCCGAGCACGCCCGGTCGCACCGAGGCCTCGACCGTGCGGACGGCCCAGCCGACCCAGTTCGCGAGCAGCTCCTCGGTGACGACCTGCACCGGAGCGAACCCGACGACGCGCGCCATCGCCTCGACGTCGGCCGGGTCGAACGTGTGCAGGTCCACCTCGTGCTCGAGACCCGCGAGCGCCGCGTCTCGGTCGGAGCCGCCGGACTCCGTGATGCCGGGGCGGCGCAGGTGGGCGAAGCGCGGGAACGAGGTGAGCGTGCGCAGGCCGTTCCACGCTGCCCGCTTGAACACGCCGGCCACCCGGTCGCCGAGCCGCGTCGGTTCACCGGCGATCAGCAGCGTGCCTCCGGGCACGAGCACGCGGTACGCCTCGGCGAGGGCCGCCTCCGGGTCGGGGAGATGGTGGAGGAACGCATGTCCCATGACGAGGTCGAAGCTCGCATCGGGGAACGGGAGCGCCTCGGCGTCACCGACCTGCGGGTGGAGCGTCACCCCGTGGCGCCGACCGTTCTCGACGCACACGTCGAGCATGCCCCCGCTGATGTCGGTGACGGTGATCTCCGCTCCGTCGAGGCAGCCGGCGAGCGCGAGGTTGATCGACAGGAAGCCGGTCCCGGCCCCGAGCTCGAGCACGCGCGTGAAGCGCTCCCCCGGCTCGACGACACGTCGCATGCGGTCGCGCGCGTAGTCGATGCAGCGCTCGTCGTAGGAGATGTTGAACTTGTCCTCGTAGGTCCGCGCCTCCCAGTCGTGGTACACGCGCTGCTTGCCCTTGACGTCGAGCTGCCCGACGTCGAGCTGCCCGACGTC
>SKII01000091.1 GCA_007116505.1 Nitriliruptoraceae bacterium | reverse complement strand
GGCCGGTGCGGCGGCCTGAGCCTCGGGCGCTACCGGGTCCGTGGCGGCCGGCGCCGCTGCCGCAGGTGCTGAGGGAGCGGCGTCCGCTTCCTTGGCGGCTGCCGCCGCGGCGGCCGCGGCCTCCTCCTCCTGCTGCTGCTTCCGGAGATGCGGCGGGAGGACCTTCGCGGCCTTGCGCTTCGTCGCGACGGCCTCCTGCTCGACACGGCGGTACCGCTCGAGCTCCTCCTGCTCGCGGCGCCGGCGCTCCTCCTCCTCGCGGGCACGCTCCTCCGCGGAGCGGCCCATCGTGTCCTTGAGCCGCTTCGCGTCGACGACGCTGACGGAGGAGGAGTGGCTCCTCGCCTCGACACCGAGCTCGGTCAGCCGTCGGATGACCTCACGGTTCTCGAGGCCCACCTCCTTGGCGAGCTCGTACACGCGCACGGTGTTGCTCACGGGTTCACGCTCCTCACGACGCCGGCGAGCCGACGCGTTCCAGTTCCTCCGGGACCCTCACGTCGCCCCGGATCCGCAGCGCACGCCGCAGCAGCAGCGCGTCCCTGGCGACCGCCCGGGCCACGCATGTCGCGTCCCTGCAAAGGTACGCGCCCCGGCCGGACCGCTGCGACGCCCCGGATCCGCCCTCCGGCATCAGCGCGCCGTCCTGCAGCGTGACGCGCACGAGCTCCTCCTGCGGACGACGTGTCCGGCAGGCGACGCACGTCCGGACCGGCCGCCGGTCGGCGGCCAGCGCGGCACGTCGCGCGGTCCGGGGTCCTCGGGGCATCGGTGCTCAGTGGTCCTCTCCCCCAGCCGCGGGGTCGCTGGGGTCGACGGCGCCCGAGGGCACGCCCTCCGCGTCGCTCTCCTCCAGCGCGCTCAGGCGCACCGCCTCGGCCGACTGGTACGCGGCCTCGATGGCCTTCGCACCCTCGTCGGACAGCGGGTTCCCGAACTCGTCGATCAGTCCGGCGTCGAGCGCGGCCTGGAAGGCGCGCTGCTCCTCGGCGAACTGCGACTCGGACTTGATGTCGATGCGCCAGCCGGTCAGCTTCGCCGCGAGGCGTGCGTTCTGCCCCTCCCGGCCGATCGCCAGCGAGAGCTGGTAGTCGGGCACGATGACGACGGCGGTCGCGTCCTCCGCGTAGAGGTGCACGTCACTGACCTTCGCGGGCGAGAGCGAGTTCGCGACGAGCTCCGCGGGATCCTCCGCCCAGCGCACGATGTCGATGCGCTCGAGGCCCTCGTTGTGCAGCTCACGCTGGACGGCCTGTGCGCGTGCCCCGGCAGGTCCCACGCACGCGCCGACCGGGTCGACGTCGCCGTCGTGGCTCATGACCGAGACCTTGGTGCGGTGCCCGGCCTCGCGCGCGATGCCCTTGATCTCGACGATGCCCTCCTCGATCTCGGGCACCTCCAGCGCGAACAGCCCGACGACGAGTGCCGGATGGGTGCGGGAGCACACGATCTGCGCGCCGCGCATCTGCTTGCGCACCTCGATGACGACGGCACGCGAGTAGGCGCCGTGGGCGAGCCGCTCGTTGGGCACCTGCTCCGAGTACGGCAGCAGCGCATCGGTCCGACCGAGCTCGAGCAGGGTCACGTTGCCCTGCTGCGAGACCTGCCCCGAGACGATGTCGCCCTCGTGCCCGACGAACTGGCCATAGGTGACCTCGCGCTCCGCCTCCCGCAGGCGCTGCAGGAGGACCTGCTTCGCGGTCTGCGCGACGATGCGGCCGAAGTCACGCGGCTCGTCGACCCACTCGTTGACGATGTTGCCCTCGTCGTCGAGCTCCTGCGCGTAGAGGGGCACCTCGCCGGAGATGCGGTCGATGGTGACACGGGCCTCGTCCGCACGTGCGGTCGACGAACGCTTGTACGCCGCTGCGAGCGCACCCTCGAGCGCGTCGACGACCGTGAGGAAGTCGATGCCCTTCTCACGCTCGATCTCGCGCAGCGCCTCGATGTCGATCTTCATCCGTGACCCTCCTCCACGTCCACCTTCACGTCCGCCCTCACCAGGGCAGGACGAGCCGTGCCGCCTCGACCTGCTCGAGGTCGAAGCGCTGCTCGGAACCCTCCACCACGACGACGGCCGCACCGTCCTCCACCGCGACCAGGCGGCCGCGCACCGGGTGCGCGTCGACGAGGAGCTCGACGTCGCGCCCGAGGTTGCGCACGAGGTCGCGCGCAGTGCCGAGCGGACGCTCGATCCCGGGCGAGCTGACCTCCAGCCGCGCGTCGTCCGGGACGACACCGGCGCTGACGAGCGCCGTGTCGAGCGCGCGCGAGAGGTCGGCGATGACGTCGATGTCGACCGAGTCGCGCGGCCGGTCGCCGGTGGCGACGCGCCCATGGTCGGGGACATCCACGTCGACGGTGACGGTGACGACCGAGGGCCGACCGTGGTCGACGGCGACCTCGAGCACGGCGAGGCCACGCGCGGACGCCTCCACCCGCGCGAGCTCGGACACCCGTCCCTCGACGGTGCCCTCGGCCGTGGCCCTCGGACCCTGCACGCTCGCTCCTCCTCCGTACCGGCGGCCGTACCGCCGGCCGTACCGCCGGCACCACATGGCAACGGCCGGCCCGCGGGGGCCGGCCGACGAGGTGGTGAACCGTCGGTTCGTCCCGGATCTCGTCCCGGGCACGTCAGCACCCGGGCGGGACGCCCTGACCTGCACGGAGCACCGTCCGGGCCGGGGAGGAGGACGCTACCACGCCTGGACGCCCGACGGCGGGGCCGCCCGGCCGCGACGTGCCCGAGCGGGTCAGACGACGATCGGGGCGCCCTCGCCGCGCTCGCGGCGGATCTCCTCGGCCATCTCGGTGGCGAAGTGGACCATCGCCTCGACGATGTCCTCCTCCCGGACGGTCGCGATGCGCTCCCCTCGGCGGATGATGTCACCTTTGCCGTTCCCGGCGGCGACCCCGAGGTCGGCCTCGCGGGCCTCACCGGGACCGTTCACGACGCAACCCATGACCGCGATGCGCAGCGGCGCATCGATGCCCTCGAGGCCCTTCTGCACCTCCTCGGCGAGCGTCCAGACATCGACCTGCGCCCGCCCGCACGACGGGCAGGACACCACGTCCAGTCCGCGCTCACGCAGGTGCAGCGACTCCAGGATGGTGATGCCGGCCTTGATCTCCTCGACGGGATCCGCCGAGAGGGAGACGCGGATCGTGTCGCCGATGCCCTCGGCGAGGAGCGCCCCGATGCCCACGGCCGACTTGATCGACCCGGTCTGCAGCGGACCCGCCTCGGTCACCCCAAGGTGCAGCGGGTAGTCGCAGGCATCGGCGAGCAGCCGGTACGTGCGGATCATCGTCCACGGGTCCGAGTGCTTCACCGAGATCTTCGTGTTGAAGAACCCCACGTCCTCGAGCAGACGGACCTCGCGCAGCGCCGACTCGACCATCGCCTCGGGCGTCGGCCCACCGAACTCCTCGAGGATCGCGTCCTCGAGGCTGCCGCCGTTCACGCCGATGCGGATGGCGACGCCCGCCTCCGCGGCGAGGCGGCCGAGGAGCGCGACCTTGTCGTGCTTCTTGATGTTGCCGGGGTTGATGCGCACGCCCGCGCATCCAGCCTCGATCGCCATCACGGCGTACTTCCACTGGAAGTGGATGTCGGCGACGACGGGGATGCGGGAGTGCTCCGCGATGCGCTTGAGCGCCTCCGCGTCCTCGCGCCGCGGCACCGCGACCCGGACGATGTCCGCGCCGGCCGCCTGCACAGCGGCGATGGCCTGCAGCGTCGCGTCCGCGTCGTGCGTCGGGGTGACCGTCATCGTCTGCACGCTCACCGGCGCGCCGCCGCCGATCGCGAGCGGACCGAGGGTGATGCCGCGGGTGGTCCTGCGCACCGGACCGTCGGACGACACGGACGCGTCCACGGTGCTCGGAGCGGTGCCGGGGGCGAGGGGGAGCGTGGCGCTCACGGTGCGGCCTCATGGTCGGTGCCGGCGGTCCTGCACCACCGGCCGGGTGGGGTGCACCCCGTGTTCGGAGCAGGCGGCCCGAGGGTATCCCTCGGCGCCACCCGACCACGGAGCGTCAGGACCTCACAGCCGGATCGGGTCGGTCACGTCCAGCCACAGGGTGGTCACGAGCAGCAGCACGAGCACGGCGATCACGGGGACCGCGACGCTCGCAATCGCCTCGGGACGGACGCGGAAGTCCGGGGCCCTGCCGAGCAGACGACGCACGCCGTTCACGCCCCCCTCGATGAGGATGACGGCGAGATGCCCCCCGTCGAAGGGTGGGAGCGGGAGCAGGTTGAAGAGGAAGAAGAACACGTTGATGGCGGCGAGCAGCATCAGCACGACCGGGAGTCCACCCTCACGCGCACCCACCTGGCCGGCGAGCGATGCGGCACCGACCAACGACACCGCGCCGTCGGGCGCACGGTCCTCGCGGCCGAGCGCCTGCGACACGAGCGCGCTCAGCCCGGACGGCGACAGGATGCGCGCGAGTCCGGCGACGGACTCCCCCACCATCGGCACGACCCCGCCGGGGACCCCAGGACCCGGCGCGCCCAGCGCCGCATCGAACGCCGCCTCCGCAAGGCCGAGCTCACGGACGCGCTGCTCGGTCGCGATGCCGATCAGACCGATCGTCTCGCCCGTGTCGAGCGTGCGCGCCTCGGGGACGAGCTCGACGCGCACACGGGCGCCGTCGCGAGCCACCTCCACGACGGTCGGCAGCCCGGGACGTGCCCGGAGCACGTCACGGAGCACGAGGAAGTCCTCGCTCGCGACGCCGTCCACGGCGAGCAGCACGTCGCCGACCGCGATGCCTGCCGCATCCGCCGGCGAGCCGTCCTGCACCAGCGCGATGCGTCCCGTCAGCTCCCCCGTCGGCTGCGGCCAGATCGCGGCGACGGCGAACAGGAGGAGGAACGCGATCACGAGGTGAGTGAACGGACCGAGCGCGACGACCGCGGCGCGCTGCCATGCCGGACGGTCGCCGTAGCGGCGCCCCTCGTCGCCGCGGAGCAGCCGGTGCGTGACGTCCCCGACACGGGAGCTCGCAGGGAGCTCGATCTCCAGCGCGCGCGCGAGCGCAGCACGCATCGCCCCGTCCTCCGGCGCCGGCTCGAGACCTCGCGCCGTGTCGCGGATACGCAGCGCAAGGTCGTCGGGGACACCGCGCACCGCGAGCTCCGCGTCCAGCGCGGACCACCAGCGCCTCGCGTCCTCCTCGTCCCGCACGGCCGGAAGGGTGGTGACGAGCGGCCGCTGCAGCAGGTCGTCGTCGCCGCCCATGCCCACGATGCGGACGTAGCCGCCGAGCAGCACGGCCTTCACGCCGTACTCGGTCTCCCCCCGGCGCGTCGACCACAGGGTCGGTCCGAAGCCGACGAAGAAGCGGTCGGCACGCATGCCCGACAGCTTCGCGCTGACGAGGTGGCCGGCCTCGTGGATCACGATGGCGATGACGATGCTGGCGACGAACGCCACGATCCCGACCGTGCTGCTCATGCCCCGTCCTCCTGCGCCGTGCCGGCGACCCGC
>SKII01000139.1 GCA_007116505.1 Nitriliruptoraceae bacterium | reverse complement strand
TGGCGGTGGGGGTGGCGGTGTCCGCGAGGTGCTCGCGCACCCGCTCGAGGGGACCGGCGCCTTCCCCGTCGTGGTCGGGAACGGCGGGTCCGGCATGACCGCATCGAGCAACGGTGCGAACGGCGGGGACTCCACGGCGCTCGGGCTCACCGCGGTGGGCGGTGGACGTGGCGCAGGGACGCGGCACGGCGCAGGGCAACGCCGGAGGTGCCGGGGTCACCGGGACCGACGAGGGTGGCTTCGGTGGCGGGGGTGGCGGCGGGGCAGGACAGGCCGGTTCTCCTGCGACCGCGGGAGGTTCGGTCCAGACGGCGTCAGGAGGGCGGGGCGGGGACGGACGCGTCTCCACGATGACGGGTGCGCCGGTCGTCTACGGGGGTGGCGGTGGTGGCTCCATCAGCCACCTCTCCACCGGGGTGGTCGGGCTCGGTGGGCTCGGTGGCGGGGGGAACGGCGGCGCCCTCGGGTGGGAGCTCTACGACGCGAGGGACGTCGGGCGACGGCTCGGCTGGCGGGTGTGGCAGCACAGCCGTGCCCATCCCACCACCGCGAGCGGCTACGGCGCCGGTGGTCCGGGCCGCTCGAGCTCAGGCTTCGGCACGCCCGCCCCGGGGACGACCCGGATCGGCGGTGGTGGGTATGACGGCTTCGGCGGCTCCCTCGCCGTCTCCCCGGGCGGCGACGGGGTGGTCATCGTCCGCTACCGCATCCCCTAGTCCCGCGGGGCGGGGCCGAGGGCTGTGCCGACCGTGAACGGAGCGGGTGCCTCCGCCCGAGACCGCCGTCGTCGTGCTGGTCGCCGCGCGCCCGGCAGGAATCGAACCTGCGACCTTGGGATTAGAAGTCCCCTGCTCTATCCGACTGAGCTACGGGCGCGGACGGGCGCGAGGCCCGAACCGGAAGGGTAGTGCTGGCCGGACCGTCGGACCGGCTCAGCCGGCCTCGTTCGCGAGCCCCTCGACGACCTGCCCACCGATCGCAGGGAGCGCCGACGGGGCGACGAGGAGCTTCACGCTGCGGCTCCCGCCCCCGACGATGACGCGCTCGCACGCCATGATGCGCGCGTCGACGTACAGCGGGATCTCCGGGTCGAGCCCGAACGGCGTGACGCCTCCCAGCTGCATGCCCGTGCGCTCGAGCGTGAGCTCGGCCGGCGCGAACGAGAGCTTGCGCACGCCCATCAGCCTTCGGACCGTCCGGTTCACGTCCAGGCGTGTCGTCGCGAGCACGAGGCAGGCCGCGACGGCAGGCGGCTCATCCCGCGACGCGACGAGCAGGCAGTTCGCGCTCACCTCGAGCCCGTAGCCGTAGTGCTCGCAGAACGCTGCCGTGTCGGCGAGCGCCGGGTCGATCGTCACGACGTCGAACGGCGCTCCCGTCGCCGCGACGGCCTCGAGCGCCCGCGCAGCGATGGCGTCGACGGCCCCCGCCGCATCGGCCGCGCTCACGGGCGCTGCGCGACCTCGGCGACGGCGGCCGCGACCGCCGGTGCGACGCGGTCGTTGAACACGCTCGGGATGATGTACTCGGCGCGGAGCTCCTCCGGGGTGATCACCTCGGCGATCGCGCGGGCGGCCGCGACCTTCATCTCCTCGGTGATGAAGCGGGCCTTCGCGTCGAACGCGCCGCGGAAGATGCCGGGGAACGCGAGCACGTTGTTGATCTGGTTCGGGTAGTCGCTGCGGCCGGTCGCGACGACGCTCGCGTACGCGTGGGCGCCCACGGGATCGACCTCCGGCGTCGGGTTGGCGAGCGCGAACACGATCGCGTCGGGCGCCATCCGTGCGAGCTCCTCGACGCTGAACAGGTCCGGGCCGGACAGGCCGAGGAAAACGTCGGCGCCGTCGAGCGCATCGAGCAGCGTCCCCTCACGACCCTCGACGTTGCCCTCGTCGACGAACCACTGCTTGCCGCGGTCGAGGCCCTCACGGCCCGGTCCGATGATGCCGTGACGGTCGGCAGCGATGATGTCCTTGACACCCTCGGCCTTGAGGAGCCGTGCGCAGGCCGTCGCGGACGCTCCGGCACCCGACATCGCGACCGTGACGTCGCGGATGTCCTTCCCGACCACCTTCAGCGCGTTGATGAGCGCCGCGAGTACGACGATCGCCGTGCCGTGCTGGTCGTCGTGGAAGATCGGGATGTCGAGCTCCTCGCGCAGGCGCTCCTCGATCTCGAAGCAGCGCGGCGCGGAGATGTCCTCGAGGTTGATGCCGCCGAAGGTCGGGGCGATCGCCTTGCAGATCGCGACGATCTCGTCGACGTCCTTCGTGGCGAGGCAGATCGGGAAGCCGTCGACGCCCGCGAAGTGCTTGAAGAGCGCCGCCTTGCCCTCCATGACGGGCATCGCGGCCTCCGGTCCGATGTCACCGAGGCCGAGCACCGCCGTGCCGTCGGTGACGATCGCGACCGTGTTGCCCTTGATCGTCAGCGTCCGGGCGTCCTCGGGGTTCTCGTGGATCGCCATGCAGACGCGGGCGACGCCAGGTGTGTAGGCCATCGACAGGTCGTCGCGCGTCCGGAGCGGGACGGTCGGGACGACCTCGAGCTTCCCGCCGAGGTGCATGAGGAACGTGCGGTCGCTGACCTTGTGCACGTCGACGCCGTCGCGCGCGCCGACCGCGTCCTGGATCCGGCCCGAATGCGCCTGGTCGCCGGCGTTGACCGACAGGTCGAGCGTGAGGACCTCGGAGGCCGTGTCGACCATGTCGATGGCGACCACGACGCCGCCGAGTCCGCCGACCGCGGTCGTGATGCGTCCGAGGGCGGTCGCGTCGGCCGCCGGCATGCGCAGGCGCATCACGAAGGAGTAGGACGCGTTGGGGGTGGAGGTGGGGGTCTCGGTCACGTTCGTCTCTCTACGAGGTCGGGGGCGGTCTGAGGCGCCGGTGGGCTCGGGAGCGTCTGCGAGCGGGTGACGGGAATCGAACCCGCATCACCGGCTTGGAAGGCCGGAGCTCTGGCCATTGAGCTACACCCGCGACAGGGGGATGCTAGCCATCCGCGCGGCACGCTCGGGCCGCCGGCGGGTAGGTTGCACGCCGAACCGTGGGGCCCAGAGCGGCTGCCACCCGACCGGAGCACCGCGACGCGATGAACCCCTTCAACGACCGGCTGCGCATCGTCCCTGAGTTCCGCTCCGACGAGCGCGACGGCATCCTCGAGCTGATGTTCGGACGCCTCGAGCGCCGGCTCTCCCACTGGCAGCCCGAGCAGGTCGAGATGGAGCTCTCGGTCAAGGAGCGCGACAAGCCCAGCCAGCGCACCGTGCTGGAGTGCTGGATCGCCGGCGTGCCGCGCATGGTCGCGACGTCGTCGGAGGCGGACCTCGACCGGGCCGTCGTCGAGGTCCGGGACGACCTGTTCCGCCAGCTCAACCGCTACGTGACCCGCAAGGAGGGCTCGCGCCGCGACTGACCGTCGCGACCCGGCCATCCCGGCGACCCTGAACGGTGACCCTGTCCGTCGGGGTGGCCGGATTCGAACCGACGACCCCCTGCTCCCAAAGCAGGTGCGCTACCAAGCTGCGCCACACCCCGGACGAGGCGCAGGATACGCCCCCCGAGCGAACGCCCGAGCGAACGGCTGACCCGTGACCACCCCCGTGACCACCGACGTCGAGCGGATCGACGACGTCACCGTGAAGCTGACCGTCGAGGCCGCCCCCGAGCGTGTCCGCGCCGCGTTCGACCGTGCGGCCCGCAGCCTCGCGCGTGACATCAGCGTGCCGGGCTTCCGCAAGGGCAAGGCGCCGCGCCGCGTCATCGAGCAGCGCGTCGGCACGGCGGCGATCGCACAGACCGCGATGGACGAGGCGCTCCAGGAGTTCTTCGTCGAGGCGCTGCGCACCACCGAGCTCGACACGGTCGCGCGCCCGCAGGTCGACGTCGAACGCTTCGACGAGTCGGAGGGCTGCGCGTTCACCGTCACCGTCGAGGTGCGGCCGGAGGTCGTCCTCGCCGACCACCGCGGCATCACCGTCACCCACCCCGAGTGGCAGGTCCCCGACGCCGACGTCGACTCGCAGCTCGACCGACTCCGGGAGCAGTTCGCCGAGGTCGAGGTCGTCGAGCGTGCTGCCGCTGCCGGCGACCTCATCACCATCGACCTGCGCCTCGCCGTCGACGGTGTCGAGATCGAGTCGGCCCGGGTCGACGGCGCGCTGTACGAGGTCGGCTCCGGTGGCGTGACGCCCGCGCTGGACCGCCGCGCGCTCGGCGCGAGCGCGGGGGACGTCCTCGAGTACGAGGACGAGCTGCCCGCCGGCTACCCCGAGCACGGGGGTGCGAACGCCGCGTTCACCGTCACGGTCACCGACGTGCGGGAGAAGCGTCTGCCGGAGCTCGACGACGACTTCGCCGACACCGCCGGAGGGTTCGACTCCATGGCGGACATGCGGGCCGACATCGCCGACTCGCTGCTGCGCCGGCGCGTCCTCGAGGGACGCCATGAGCTGCGCGGGGTCGTCACCGAGGCCTTCGTGGCCCTCCATGACGTGCCCGTCCCGCCCGCGATGCTCGCGGAGTCCGTCGCCGAGCGCATCGAGCGGATGTCGCTCGAGGCGGAGCAGCTCGGCGGGACGCTCGACGAGCTGCTGGCGCTCGACGGGACCTCGCGTGAGGACTGGGAGGCGCGGCTCGGGGACCAGATGACGACGATGCTCCGGGCGCAGATCGTGCTCGACGCGCTCGCCCGGAGCCTCGAGCTGACCGTCCAGGCGGCCGACCTCGACCAGGAGTTCGCCCGCCTCGCGGCGGAGCACCGCACCGACCCGCGCCGCATCGCCGCGCTCGTCCGTGACCAGGGCACCCTGCCCGTGCTCGTCGGCGACGTGCTGCGTCGCAAGGCGATCGACACGGTGCTCGACGCTGCAGAGGTGACGGGCGGCCCGGACGAGGCGACCCTGCAGCGGCTCGGTCTTGCCCCGGCCGATCCGGAGCCGGAGGACGACGAGGCAGCAGGCGCGCCGGACGACGCCCCCGACGCGCCCGACGCGCCGGACGACGCCCCCGACGCCCCCGACGCGCCGGACGACGAGGACTGAGGGACCTGCGCCGGTCCGGCACAGGGCCGGGGTCCCGCCTGACCGCGGCGCTACCCTCGCCGCTCGACGACGCCCTGACGGGCCCGAACGGAGCCGCCGTGAGCAGCCTTCCCGCCGACCACCTCGCCAGCGCCGCCCGCGCCGCGGCCATGGGGGCCCGCGACGTCGTGGACGTCCCGCGCGCGAACTACTACGTGCCGACGGTCATCGAGCAGACCAACCGCGGCGAGCGTGCGTTCGACATCTACTCGCGCCTCCTGCAGCAGCGCATCGTGTTCCTCGGGACGCCCGTCACCGACGACGTCGCGAACGTCGTGATGGCTCAGCTGCTCCACCTCGAGTCGGAGGACCCCGACAAGGACATCGCGATCTACATCAACTCGCCCGGTGGCTCCATCACGGCGCTGTTCGCCATCTACGACACGATGGAGTTCATCAAGTGCGACGTGCAGACCATCT
>SKII01000079.1 GCA_007116505.1 Nitriliruptoraceae bacterium | reverse complement strand
CGTCCTCGCCGGTCGGGTAGCGGAAGCCGACCCCCTCGAGCCGGACGTGGCCGCGGGGCGAGGACAGCTCGACCGGGCTGTCCCGCTCGACGATCGGCGAGCGCAGGTCGAGCACCTCGAAGACGCGCTCGAAGCTGACCAGTGCCGTCATCAGGTCGACGCGCGCGTTCGAGAGCCGAGCGAGGGGGCCGTAGAGCTGCGTGACGTACAGCCCCAGGGCGACGACCGTCCCGACCTGAACGTCCGGGTCGGTGATGACGATCCGGCCTCCGACGAGGTAGACGAGCGCCGTCGCGAGCGAACCGATGAGCCCGAGCGCCGCGAACAGCGCACGGCCGTGCATCGCGGTGCGTACCCCGATGTCGGCGACCTGTGATGCACGACCCTCGAAGGTCTCGACCTCGTCGTCGACACGGCCGAAGAGCTTCACGAGCATCGCACCGGAGATGTTGAAGCGCTCCGTCATCGTCGAGTTCATGTCTGCGTTGAGCGCCATGGAGCGGCGTGCGAGCTCCTGGAGGCGTCGGCCGACGATGCGCGCCGGCACGATGAAGAGGGGGAGCAGCGACAGCGCGAGCAGCGTCACCCGCCAGTCGAGGGTCGCCATCACGGCCACGGTGACGACGACACCGATGAGGTTGTCGACGATGCCACCGAGCGTCCCGGTGAGGGCGCGCTGCGCGCCGATCACATCGTTGTTGAGCCGCGTCACGAGAGCCCCGGTCTGCGTCCGCGTGAAGAACGCGATGGGGAGCTCCTGCACGTGCCGGAACAGCATGGTGCGCAGCCCGAGGATGAACCGCTCCCCGATGGTCGCCGACAGCAGCCGCTCCACCATGGACAGCCCTGCGACGAGCACCGCGACGAGGAGCAGTCCTGCGACCAGGCGCCACAGCAGCCCGAGGTCCTCCTCCGGGATGGCGCGGTCGATGATGAACCGGATCAGCTGCGGCGGGGCGGCCGAGATCACCGAGGCCGTGACGATGAGGGCGATGTAGGCGAGGATGCGTGGCAGGAACGGCCGCGCGAGCCCGACGGCGCGCCGGGCGACGGCCCGGTCGAACCGTCGCTCCCGCGCCTCCTCGCGCGACGACATCGCGGACATCATCATCCCCATCATCGGGTGCTGCACGCCGCCTCCGGTCGTCGGGGGTCCCAAGGCCGCGGTCCCCTCGGGGGCTAGTCTGCCCGACCGATGCGGCAGGGGTCGACGTGGTGGACGATGATGAGGCGGCGACGTCGCGCAGGGACCTCCTGGCGCGCTTCCTGACCGATCCTGACGGGGACGTCTTCGCCCTCACCGGGCTCCCCGAGGTCGTGAAGGGTGCGGTGTTCGCCCGTTACTCGCGCTCACCGGCCGGAGTGAAGGACCTCCTCGTCGACGAGTTCGCGGGCGATCTCGACGAGGGGGTGGCGGAGCGAGCGGACGCGCTGTACGCGCGGGTGTTCGGCGACTACGGAGACGACTCGGTCGCGCAGCTCGGTGGGGCGCACGTCGCGCTCGAGGGCATCTCGAACGTCGCCACCAAGCGCATCGAGTGGGGGCGGCTCGCCGCCTACCTCGAGCAGTCCACGCGCTACATCGCCTACGACGAGCCGGTGGACGGTCGCTACCGCTACCACCGTGAGGCCACGATCATGGCCGGGCCGCATGCCGAGCGCTACGAGGAGGTCCTCGACCACCTGTTCGCGACCTATGCGGCGCTGCTTCCCGTCGTCACCGACTGGGTACGCGCACGCTTCCCCGACGAGGACGGTGGCAGCCGTGCGTGGCGTACGGCGACCCGGGCGAAGGCGCTCGATCTCCTGCGCGGTCTGCTGCCGGCCGCGACCACGGCGAACGTCGGCATGTTCGCGTCCGGCCAGGCCTACGAGGCGCTGCTGCTCCGGCTGGCCGCGGACCCGCTCGAGGAGTCGCGTGAGCTGGGGGAGCGGCTCCTCGGGGAGCTGCGCAAGGTCATCCCGTCGTTCGTGGCGCGCGTCGACCGTCCTGACCGCGGCCACGTGTGGCGCGACTACCTCGCGGCGACCCGGGAGGACACGCGGGCGCTCGCGGCGCGGCACGTCATCGGGCCGGTGCGCGTCCCCGACGAGCCGGTCACGCTCGTCGACTGGTGGCCGCGCGACCCGGTCGACGCGGAGGTGGCGCTCGTCACCGCTGCGTTGCTGCCCCACGTCACGCTGCCCGAGCAGCAGCTCGAGGAGCAGGTGCGCACGTGGCCGGCGGAGCAGCGTGCGGAGGTGCTGCGCGCCTACGTCGGTGACCGCGTCAACCGCCGGCACCGCCCCGGCCGTGCCTTCGAGCGCGTCGTCTACCGCTTCGACGTGCTCGGCGACTACGGCGGCTTCCGCGACCTGCAGCGTCACCGCATGTGCACCATCGAGTGGCAGCGGCTCACCACCGAGCACGGCTACGACACGCCGCCCGAGCTCGAGGAGGCCGGCGTCGCCGACGCGTGGCACGAGGCGATGTCACGGGCGGAGGCGCTCCACCGCGACATCGAGCGCGACCATCCGGAGCAGGCGCAGTACGTCGTGCCCTTCGCCTTCCGGATCCGCTACTCGGTGCAGATCAACGCGCGTGCGGCCATGCAGATGATCGAGCTGCGCTCCACCCCGCAGGGCCACCCGCAGTACCGCAGCATCGTCCAGGCGATGCACCGGGCGATCGCCGACGTCGCCGGACACACGGTGGTCGCTGACGCCATGGTGCACGTCGACCACGGTGCGGGTGACCTCGAGCGGCTCGAGTCCGAGCGGGCGCTGGAGCGGCGCAGGGCCGAGCGTGCGGCCGGAGGGTCCGCGACCGGCGTCGACCACTAGGCTGGTCGGGACCGCCCAGGAGACGTCGCGTGGCCGAGATCGCCGGACCGGAGGCGCTGGGGCGCGTCGTGACGGCGCTCGCGACCCCGTTCCTCCCCGACGGTCGGCTCGACGTCGACGGCTCGGCGGTCCTCGCGCGCCACGTGGTCGAGACCGGGTCGGACGGGCTGGTGCTCGGCGGCACGACGGGCGAGTCCCCGACGCTGCGTGACGGCGAGCTGTGGGACCTCGTCGTCGCCGTGCGCGACGCGGTCGGCGACCGGGCGCGCATCGTCGTCGGGACGGGGACGAACGACACGAGCCGGACCGTCGAGCGCACCGTCCGAGCTGCCGAGGTCGGAGCGGACGGCGTCCTCGTCGTCACCCCGTACTACAACCGTCCGTCGCAGGCCGGCCTGGTCGCGCACTTCACCGCCGTCGCGGCGGCCACGCACCTGCCCGTGCTCCTGTACGACATCCCCTCGCGCACCGGCCGTGAGCTGGACGTCGCGACGCTGGTGACGCTCTCGCGCATCCCCAACGTCGTCGGGGTGAAGGACGCGACGGCCCGCGTGGACAAGGCGGCCGACGTCGTGCTCGCGACGCGTGGTGCGCCCGGCGGCTTCGACGTGTGGTCGGGCTCGGACGAGGTGAACCTGCCGCTGCTGAGCGTCGGCGGGGTCGGGGTCGTCTCGGTCGCCGCCCACCTCGCGGGACCCGAGATCGCCGAGATGGTCGCGGTGCATGCGACCGACCCCGAGCGGGCGCGCGAGCTCCACCTGGCCTGCCTCCCGCTGCACCGTGCGCTGTTCCTCGACCCGAACCCGGGTCCGCTCAAGGCGGCGCTGCGGGCACGCGGCCTGCCGGCGGGACCGGTGCGGCTCCCGCTCGTCGATGCCGACGAGGACGTGACGGCAGCGGTCGTCGATGCGCTCTCCGCCCTGGAGGCCCGCCGGGTCGCGTGAGCAGCGCCCCGGTCCCTCCTCCCGAACACCTCCGACAGGAACGCCCATGACTGCCGCCCGCGCACCGCACGTACCGCCCGTGGAGGTCGTGTTCCTCGGGGGCCTCGGCAGCATCGGGCGCAACATGGCCACCATCGAGGTCGACGGCCGCATCGCCGTCGTCGACTGCGGGGTGCTGTTCCCCGACGCCGAGCACCTGGGGGTCGACCTCATCCTGCCGGACTGGCGCTGGCTCACCGCGCGGGGCGACGACGTCGAGGCGGTGTTCCTCACGCACGGTCACCTCGACCACATCGGCGCGCTGCCCTACCTCCTGCGCGACCTCGGGAGGTCGGTCCCGATCTACGGCACGCGGCTCACGCTCGCCTTCGTCGCGTCGATCCTGCGCGAGTGGCCCGACCTCGCGGCGGCGGACCTGCGGGAGATCGTGCCGGGCTCGACCGTCGAGCACCATCCGTTCAGCGTGGAGGTCGTGCAGGTCTCCCACTCCATCCCTGACGGCTGCGCGTTCGCGTTCCGTACGCCGCACGGCACGATCGTGCACACGGGTGACATCAAGCTCGACCAGACCCCCGTCGACGGGCTCCCGACCGACCTCGCGCACTTCGCGCGCATCGGGGACCGCGGGGTCGACCTGCTCCTCGCCGACTCCACGAACGCGGACGTCCCCGGGCACATCCCGAGCGAGCGCACGGTGGGGTCCGCGATCCGCGAGGCGCTCTCGCACGCCGACGGGCTCGTCGTGGTCGCGTCGTTCGCCTCCCACGTGCATCGCATCCAGCAGATCCTCGACGAGGCGGAGGCGTTCGGACGCCGGCCGGTGTTCGTCGGCCGCTCGATGGTCAACAACATGGCGATCGCCCGTGAGCTGGGCTACCTCGACTTCGACGCGGCCCGCGAGGTCGCGATGGAGGACGTCGGGCAGCACGACCGCTCCGAGCTCATCGTCGTGTCGACCGGCTCGCAGGGGGAGCCGTTCAGCGCCCTCAGCCTCATGGCGAGCGGCGACCACCGTCACCTCGCGCTCGGTGAGGGCGACCTCGTCATCCTCGCCTCGAGCCTCATCCCCGGCAACGAGCAGGCCGTGTTCCGCTCCATCAACAACCTCGCACGGCGCGGGGTCGACGGCGTCCACGGCGGCATCGCGTCCGTGCACGTCTCGGGCCACGCCGCTGCGGACGACCTCGCGATCCTCCACAACGTCCTCGAGCCCGAGTACTTCATCCCCGTGCACGGCGAGCACCGGCACATGATGGCGCACCGCCGGATCGCGGTCACGACCGGATGCCCGAGCGACCAGGTGCTCGTGTGCGAGGACGGTGACCGGGTCCTGCTCGAGGACGGCGTCGTCACGCGGGGCGCACCGGTCCCGACGTCGCACGTCTACATCGACGGCCTGCTGCCCGACGTCGGGCCGGCGATGCTGCGCGACCGGCGGCGGCTCGGTGAGGACGGCATCTGCATCGCCGTGGTCACGGTCGACACCCGCGAGGCTGAGCGCGTGGGGGAGACCGTGATCACCCAGCGCGGGGGCGTCCTCGGCGAGCATGTCGAGGATCTCCTCGCCGCTGCCCGCGGCGCGGTCGACGAGGCGATCGACCGGCTCAGCCGTGCACGCCGCGAGGACACCGCGGCCGTGCAGCGCGAGGTCGTCCAGACCCTCGGGCGCTTCTGGAGACGGGAGACGGGGCGACGCCCCGTCATCCTCCCGGTGGTCCAGGCGCTCTGAGCGCTCCTGGCGCT
>SKII01000117.1 GCA_007116505.1 Nitriliruptoraceae bacterium | reverse complement strand
GCGCCCGCGCGGCGGCCGGGAGCTCGGGCAGCTCGGCCCGCACGCGCTCGACCGCCTCGGCGGTCGTCGTCATCTCGACGAGGTCGGGGTCGGGGAAGTACCGGTAGTCCGTCACCGTCTCCTTGCGTCGCAGGGTGCGCGTGACGCCCGCCTCCTCGTCCCAGTGTCGTGTCTCCATGACGATGCTGCCACCGTCGTCGAGGACCTGGGCCTGACGCAGGGCCTCGTAGCGGATCGCCCTGCCGAGCGACCGCACCGAGTTCAGGTTCTTGATCTCGCAGCGCGTGCCGAGCGGCGCGCCGGGGCGCCGCACCGACACGTTCGCGTCGCAGCGGATCGACCCCTCCTCCATGCGCGCATCGGAGACGCCGAGGGTCCGCACGATCGCCTGGAGCTCACGCAGGTACGCCTGCGCGGTCTCGGGGTCACGGATGTCGGGGTGCGAGACGATCTCGAGCAGCGGGACGCCCGAGCGGTTGTAGTCGATCGCCGAGCGCTCGGCGCCGTGGAGCCGTCCGGTCGCCCCGAGGTGGAGCGACTTGCCGGTGTCCTCCTCCATGTGGAGCCGCTCGATGCCGACGACCTCGGTGACGAGCTCCCCGTCGCGCTCGACCTCGACCTCGAGGCGCCCCTCGGTGACGAGCGGCACGTCGTACTGGCTGATCTGGTAGTTCTTCGCGAGGTCGGGGTAGAAGTAGTTCTTGCGGTGGAAGCGGCAGCGGGGCGAGATCGAGCCGCCGAGCGCGAGTCCGAGCAGCGTCGCGTCGTGCACCGCGCGACGGTTGGGTACCGGCAGCGCACCCGGCTGGCCGGAGCAGACGGCACACACGTTCGTGTTCGGCTCGTCACCGAACGTCGTCGCGCAGCCGCACCACATCTTCGTCGCGGTCGACAGCTCGACGTGCACCTCGAGCCCGACGACGAGCTCGTAGCCCTCGAGCCAGGGCGTCACGACGCACCTCCGGCCGTCCGCAGCGCCCGCGCGCCACCGTGAGCCGACGGCGTCGGGTCGAGCGCGAGCGCCTGCTCGAGCGCGAAGGCGACGCGGTAGTTGCGCGCGTCGGCACGCAGCGGCGCCATGACCTGCAGCCCCACCGGCAGCGGGCCGGAGCCGTCCTCGGCGCTCGCCGTCCCGGCAGGGACCGAGAGCGCAGGGATGCCGGCGAGCGAGGCCGGGACGGTCGCCACGTCGTTGCGGTACATCGCGAGCGGGTCCGCCGTGCGCTCGCCGAGGCGGAACGGGACGGTCGGGGCCGTGGGGCTGACGAGCACGTCGACCCGTTCGAACGCGGCCGCGTAGTCACGGGCGATGAGCGTCCGGACGCGCGCAGCCTGCAGGTAGTACGCGTCGACGTAGCCGGACGACAGCGCGTGCGTTCCGATCATGATGCGCCGACGCACCTCGGGACCGAACCCCGCCGCGCGCGTGGCCGCGTTCATCGCCTCCGCCGACTCCGCGTCGACACGCAGGCCGTAGCGCACCCCGTCGAAGCGCGCGAGGTTCGACGAGGCCTCCGCGGGCGCGACGAGGTAGTAGGCGGGCAGCCCGTAGGGGGCGTGCGGGAGCGGCACCCGCTCGACGGTGGCGCCGAGACGCTCGAGCGTCGCGATCGCCTCGAGGAACACGGCGCGCACGCCGGGCTCACAGCCGGCCGACTCGAGCTCCTCGACGACGCCGATGCGCATGCCCTCGATGCCGTCGCGCAGCGTCGTGAGGAGGTCGGGAGCCGGACCGGGGTCCGACGTCGCGTCGTGCGGGTCATGGCCCTGGATGACCGCCTGCAGCAGGGCCGTGTCGGTCACGTCGCGAGCGAACGGGCCGGCCTGGTCGAGCGACGAGGCGAAGGCGACCAGCCCGTGACGCGACACCGTCCCGTAGGTCGGCTTGGCCCCGACGATCCCCGTGAACGCGGCCGGCTGCCGGATCGAGCCACCCGTGTCCGTCCCGATCGCGAGCGGCGCCATCCCTGCGGAGACCGCCGCCGCCGAGCCGCCGGACGATCCGCCCGGCACGCGGTCGAGGTCCCACGGGTTGCGGGTCGGCCCGTACGCCGAGTTCTCCGTCGACGAGCCCATCGCGAACTCGTCCATGTTCGTCTTGCCGAGCACGATGACGTCCGCGTCGCGGAGCCGCCGGGTGACCGTCGCGTCGTACGGCGGGACCCAGCCCTCGAGCATGCGCGATCCGCAGGTGTTCGGAACGCCGCGCATCGTCAGGACGTCCTTGAGGGCGAGCGGCACGCCGGCGAGCGGACCGAGCTCCTCCCCCGCCGTGCGGCGGCGGTCGACGTCGTCGGCATGGGCACGCGCGGCTGCGGCGGTGACGACGAGGAACGCGTTGACGTCGTCGGCGCCGAGGCGCTCGAGGGGCTGCGAGCGCCAGACGTCACCGTCGGCCACCACACCGTCGTGCGCGGCGATGACCTCGAGATGCGCGTCGACGACCTCGCGGGCGCTCACGTCGCCGGCACGCATCGCGTCGGCGAGCGCGGCGGCACCCATGCGGGTCAGCGCGGCATCGCTCACGCGTCCTCCTCCACGATCCGCGGCACGCCGAAGCGTCCGGACTGCGCATCGGGAGCGGCGGCGAGGACGTCCTCGGAGGTGAGCCCCTCCGCACGCACGTCGTCGCGCAGGACGTCGACGAGCCCGAGCGGATGAGTCATCGGCTCCACGTCGTCGGCCGCGACCTCGCCGACCTGCTCGGCGTAGCTGAGGATGGCACGCAGCTCGGGGGTCAGCGCGGCGATCTCGGCATCGTCGAGCGCGAGCCGTGCGAGCGTGGCGACGTGGCGGACGTCGTCCTCCCCGAGCTGGTCACCCGACATCGTCGCTCCCGGTACCACCGGCGCACGTCCAGCCGCGCGCGACGGAGGACGTCCCCGTCGTCGCCGGAGGCTAGCGCTGCCCGTCCGCAGACCCCTGCGCCGCGTCGTCGGCAGCGAGCGCGGCGATCGCGTCGGCCTCCTCCGCCGCGTCGAGCGGGACGAAGGAGTAGTGCAGACCGATCCAGACGGACTGCGACCAGGGGTAGAACAGGACCGGGACGATGAGGTTCAGCGCCACACCGCCGATGAGCAGGAGGGTCCACGGGACGTCCGGCCAGGTGACCCACAGCCCGATCCCGAACCACAGCGCGAACAGGACCTCGGTGAACGCGATGATGATCATGAGGGCGCCGGTCCACTCCCCCGACTCGCGCTCGAAGCGCATCCCGCACACCCGGCAGGTCGGATGCAGCCGGTAGTAGCTCCGGAAGATCCCGCCCGTACCGCAGCGTGCGCAGCGGTTGGCCATGCCGCGCGCGAGCGCCCGTCCTGAGAATGCCATCCCTCGCCCCTCCGGTCGCGGCCCCTCCGGTCGCGCGCCGCCGACGAGCCTAGATGGGGGGCGCGGGGGACATGGCCGGGCGACCGTCACACCCTCGGATGACGTTCGGCCCGCCGTGCGGGCCTCCCGTGTTGCACCCGGACGCCCCCGCGGTTAGGGTCCCTCCGGTTAAGGTCACTGTGACCACAACAGGAGGCCCCATGCTCCCGCCCCCGGCCTCCCCGCCGAGCACGACCGCGCTGCTGACCGACCGCTACGAGCTCACGATGCTCGATGCTGCCCTGCACGACGGCACCGCGCAGCGCCCGAGCGTGTTCGAGGTGTTCGCGCGCCGGCTGCCTGAGGGCCGTCGCTACGGCGTGCTCGCCGGTCTGCCCCGTGTCCTCGACGCGCTCGACGCGTTCCGCTTCGACGACGACGTGCTGCGCTGGCTCGAGGCCGAGCGGATCGTCACCCCGTCCACGCTGCGGTGGCTCGCCGGGTTCCACTTCGGCGGCGACGTGCACGCCTACCGCGAGGGCGAGGTCTACGTCGACGGCTCCCCCGTGATGACCGTCGTCGGCACGTTCGCCGAGGCGCTCGTCATCGAGACGCTGGTGCTGAGCATCCTGAACCATGACTCGGCCATCGCTGCGGCCGCAGCACGGATGGTCGGCGTCGCCGGTGGACGTCGCCTGCTCGAGTTCGGATCGCGACGCACCCATGAGGAGGCCGCCGTCGCTGCGGCCCGCGCGGCCGCACTGGTCGGCTTCGACGCGACGTCCAACCTCGAGGCGGGTCGTCGCTACGGCATCCCGACCGCGGGGACGACCGGCCACGCGTTCATCCTCGTCCACGACGACGAGCGCAGCGCGTTCGCATCGCAGCTCGACGTCACCGGCCGCGAGACCACCCTGCTCGTCGACACGTTCGACACGGAGGGCGGCATCGCCGCGGCGCTCGAGGTGGTCGGTCGCGAGCTCGGCGCCGTGCGCATCGACTCGGGCGACCTGCCCACCGCTGCGCGGCGCGCCCGCACGCTGCTCGACGCGGCGGGCGCCACGGGCGCACGCATCGTCGTCTCCGGCGACCTCGACGAGCACGCGATCGCACGGCTCGCCGACGCGCCGGTCGACGCCTACGGGGTGGGCACGTCGCTCGTGACGGGGGCCGGCGCCCCCACCGCCGGGTTCGTCTACAAGCTCGTCGCCCGTGCGACGTCGTCGGGCGGCGAGCGCGAGCCGGTCGCGAAGGGCGGCGGGGCGAAGGCGACCGTCGGCAGCTGGAAGGTCGCGTCGCGCGCACTCGAGGACGGCCGAGCGACGAGGGAGCTCCTGCGACCCTCCGGCACCCCGCGTCCCGCAGGGAGCCGCGCGCTGCAGGTCCCGCTCGTCGAGCGCGGCGAGCGCACCGGGAGCCCGGACCTCGCGGCCGACCGTCTCCACCACCGCAGCGCGATGGCGGAGCTGCCCGACGAGGCGCACCGCATCGAAGCCGGCCCGACCTGCATCCCCACCGTCCACCTCGACGCCTGAGCTCGACGCCTGACCTCGACCGCACACGACCGAACAGGAGCTCCGATGCCCAGCCCGACGCAGCCGACGCAGCCGGCCGACCTCGAGCACTACGACGCACGCTCGGCGCTCGTCGTCGTCGACGTGCAGAACGACTTCACCGACCCTGAGGGTGGCCTCGCCGTCGCAGACGCCGAGGCGATCCTGCCGGAGGTCAACGCCCGCGTCGCCGCATGCCGCGCGGCCGGCGGGTTCGTCGTCTACACGCAGGACTGGCACCCGGAGCGCACCCCGCACTTCGTGACCGACGGCGGCCCGTGGCCGGTGCACTGCGTGCGCGACACGTGGGGGGCGGACCTGCACCCCGCCCTCGTCGTCGACGGTCCCGTGGTGCGCAAGGGTGTCGACGGCGGCGACGGCTACTCGGGCTTCAGCGTGCGCGACCCGGTGAGCGGCGACGTCCACCGTACGGAGCTCGGGTCCCTGCTCGAGCAGCACGGCGCAGAGCGGGTCGTCGTCGTCGGGCTGGCCGGGGACGTGTGCGTCGCCGCGACCGCGGAGGATGCGGCCGCGCTCGGGTTCGTGACCGTCGTGCCGCTCGCCGCGACCCGCATGGTGGAGCTCGCACCGGGTGACGGCGCGCGCGCCGTCGCGCGCATGCGCGCGGCCGGCGTCGAGGTGTCCGGCGACGCAT
>SKII01000167.1 GCA_007116505.1 Nitriliruptoraceae bacterium | reverse complement strand
GCGGACGCGCGTTCGCGTGGCGCCGGTCGCTCGCCGCCGCATGGTCCGAGGTGCGCTGGTGCTCGGACGCGTGCCGCCGGCGCGGTGTTCGCGCCGTCGACGGTGCGCTCGAGGCCGCCATCACCGAGCTGCTCGATGCGAGGGTGGCGCGTGCGGCGGACGCGACGATCTGCCCGTCGGAGGCGGCGCGCCACGTCGACGCGGACGGCTGGCGCGAGCTCATGGAGCCGGCCCGGCGCGCCGCACGCCGCATGGTAGCCGCCGGCACGCTCGAGATCGTGCAGGGCGGGAGGGTCGTCGACCCGTCGCGTGCGCGCGGACCGATCCGGCTGCGCAGGCCACGCTCTGTAGGCTGACGGCCCGCGCGCACCGTCCCGCGCGCACCGGGAGGACGCATGCCACGGATCGCGGTCGACGTCCTGCTGAAGCGTGAGCTCCTCGACCCGCAGGGCCGCGCGACGGAGCGCGCCCTTCCGGGCCTCGGCTACGACGGCGTGAGCGACGTGCGCATCGGCAAGCACCTCGAGATGGACGTCGACGGCGAGGGCGACGAGCTCGCCGCCCGCGTGGAGGCGATGTGCGCCGGCTTCCTCATCAACCCTGTCGTCGAGACGTACCGCTGGCGCGTCATCACCGAGGCCGAGCGCGCCGACGCGCCGGCCTGACCGGCGGTGTCCGCGCCCGACGGTCGCCCGCCCCTCGCACCGCTGCGTGACGACGGCCTGCCCACGCTCGCGACCGGCGAGCCGGTGCTCGCGCGCTGGTTCGTCATCACGATGCTGCTGCTCGTCCCCGTCGCCATCGCCGTCAGCGTGCTCGCGTGGCGCGCCGCGGACCGCGAGCCGCCACCCCCCATCGAGCGGCGTGTCGTCGGCACGGCGACGGTGACGCACGACCGGGGCGATGCGCAGTTCCCGGAGACCGAGGGCGCCGTCCCCGGCCCGGCCTGCGCCGAGGCCGTGCTCCTCACCGGCGACCCGTCCGCCGTGTCCGCCGGGCGGCGCGCGCTGAGCGCGACCTGCCAGATCGTCGCGTCGGGCGTCGTGCCGCTCGCCGCCGCAGGGCTCGACGTGTGGCTGGCGTCGTCACCGACGGTCCGCGTCGGCACGTTCGAACGCTCCGGCGTCGATGCGTCATCACGCCTCGAGGACGGCGGCATCGTCCTCGAGCTCAACGCCCGCTACCTGTTCGAGGACGCGACGCGTGCCGCCCCCGTCGTCGTGCACCAGCTCGCGCTGATGGGTCAGCCCGGCTGGCCGGGCCAGGTCGTCAGCGCCCAGGCGGAGGCGGCGGCGCTCGCCGAGCAGCTCGCCGCGTGCGGTCGGCTCAGCCTCCCCGACGGGGTGCCTCGCCCGTGCCGTGACGCGGCCGAGCTCGTCACGTCCCCCGACCTCGTCGCCGCGCTCGTCGAGGTCGGCTTCCGCGACGCTGCGCGCGGCTAGCGTCGCGACGGCGCGGCACCGGCACGGCCACCGCACCGGCACGGCTACGGCACCGGCACGGCGCGAGGAGGACAGGATGACGGCACGGGTCGGGGTGGTGACGTTCCCCGGGACGCTCGACGACCGTGACGCGATGGCGGCGGTACGCAGCGTCGGCGGCGACGCGGTCGCGCTGTGGCACGAGGACGAGGACCTGCGCGGCGTCGACGCGGTCGTGCTCCCCGGCGGCTTCTCCTACGGCGACTACCTGCGCTGCGGCGCGGTCGCCCATCTCGCCCCCGTCATGCGTGCCGTCGCACGCTTCGCCGCGGACGGTGGTCCGGTGCTCGGGATCTGCAACGGCTTCCAGGTGCTGTGCGAGGCGCGGCTGCTGCCGGGGGCGCTGCTCCGCAACGCGCACCTGCGCTTCGTGAGCCGGCCCGTCGCCGTCGACGTCGTGCGCACCGACACGCCGTTCAGCGCCGGCTACTCCGACGGGCAGCGGCTCGTCCTCCCCGTGAAGCACGGCGAGGGCCGCTACGTCGCCGACACGCGCACCCTCGACGAGCTCGAGGGGGAGGGGCGGGTCGTGTTCCGCTACGCGCCGGGCGAGAACCCCAACGGGTCGGAGCGGGACATCGCCGGGATCACGAACGCCCAGCGCAACGTCGTCGGGCTGAGGCCTCACCCGGAGCACGCGGTCGACGAGGTGCTCAGCGAGGGGACCGACGGGCGCCCGATGTTCGCCGGGCTGCTCGGGGCGCTCGCAGCGAGCGCCTGAGCGGTATCGGCGCGAGCGCCTGAGCGCGTCGCGCTGCGCTCAGCCGTTGTCGGCGAGCATCCGCTCGAGGCCAGCGATGGCGGCCTCGCTGTCACGACGGCGCTGGCGCCACAGGTACATCCAGAGCAGACCGTGCGCGGCGATGCCGAGGCCCAGCACGAGCGCCGGGGTCCACTCGCCACGTACACCGAGCAGGACGGCGGCGATCGCGGCGAACGCGACGAGGATCGCGCGGAGGGTGTTCAGGGCGTCCAAGGGGTGCTCCGGAGGCCGGGGCGCTCGAAGGTACCGCCGATGCGGTCCTCCGGCGCCCGGCCTCCGGAGCTCGGTCCTCCGGGGCTCGGGCCCGTGACGCTCAGCGCGTCAGGTAGCCGCCGTCGACCGGCAGGTACGCGCCGTTGAGGAACTGCGGTGCGTCCGCGACCAGCCATGCGACGACCTCGCCGATCTCCTCGGGCATGCCGAGCCGGCCGATGGGGTGCAGGCCGACGATCATGTCCTTGACGTCACCCTCGATGCCGCCCTTCGCGAGCAGCGGCGTGTCGACGAAGCCAGGGCCGACCGCGGTGCAGGTGATGCCCGCCGCCGCGTACTCGTTCGCGATCTGCTTCGACAGTCCGACGACCGCGTGCTTCGACGCGACGTACGCGGGCGCTCCGGCGAACGTCGCCGCACCGAGGATCGACGCGATGTTGACGATCGCGCCGCCGCCGGTCTCGAGCATCGCGGGGATCTGGCTGCGCACGCCGTAGAACACGCCGTCGAGGTTGATCGACATCACGAGCCGCCAGCCGTCCACCGGGTACTCGCCGGTCGGAGCGGACGGGCCGCCGATGCCGGCGTTGTTCACCGCGCCGTCGAGCCGGCCGAACGTGTCGACCGCCGTACGGACCAGCAGCTCGTTGTCCTCGAGGCTCGCCGCGTCAGCACGGACGAACACTGCCTCGCCGCCCGCGTCGCGTACGGCCTGCGCGACACGCTCGCCGCCCGCCTCGTCGATGTCGCCGATGACGATGCGTCCGCCACGCCGTGCGAGCGCGAGCGCGGCCGCCTCGCCGATGCCGGACCCTCCGCCGGTGATGATGGTGACCTTGCCGTCCGCGTTGCCGTCCGCCATGGGATGTCCTCCTGTTGGGGCGTGGGACGAGAGGACCGTGCCCCGGCCGCATCCACCACGGGCGACGTGCCCTGCTGCGGGGGACCCTCGGCCCCTCACCGCGCGCGACCCTCGACCCCCGTCCTCGCCAGGGGCCTCTAGGCTCGCGTCCCGGGACGAGCGCCCGGGCCGGCGATCCGAGGTGGGACGTGACGCTGCACGCATCGGACGTTGCCGGGGACGCCGCTGGGGGCGCCGCCGGGGACGCGTACGACCTCCCCGACGACGAGCGGCTCGACGAGGAGCGCGCCCGTCCGCTCTCGCGCGAGCTCGGCCTGACCGACGACGAGCTCGACCGCATCGTCGCGACGCTCGGTCGCATGCCCAGCGTCTCCGAGCTCGGCATGTACTCGGTGATGTGGTCGGAGCACTGCTCGTACAAGTCCTCGCGCATGCACCTTCGCGGCCTGCCGACGACCGGACCGCAGGTGCTCGTGGGCCCGGGCGAGAACGCCGGCGTCGTCGACGTCGGCGACGGGCTCGCCGTCACCTTCAAGATCGAGTCGCACAACCATCCGAGCGCCGTCGAGCCGGTGCAGGGCGCGGCGACCGGGGTCGGAGGGATCCTGCGCGACATCCTCACGATGGGTGCGCGCCCGATCGCGGTGATGGACGCGCTGCGCTTCGGTGACCCGGGCGGCTGGACGGCGCTCGACGGGACGACCGTGCCCGTCGACGCGCGCCAGCGGCACCTCGTCGACGGCGTCGTGCGCGGCGTCGGCCTGTACGGCAACTGCGTCGGCGTGCCCAACGTCGGTGGCGAGACGGTGTTCGACCCGGACTACGCCGGCAACCCGCTCGTCAACGCGCTCGCCGTCGGGCTGCTGCGCCACGAGGACCTCCAGCTCGCCCGCGCCGAGCGTGCCGGCGACCTCGCGGTGCTGCTCGGCTCGGCGACGGGACGCGACGGCATCGGCGGCGCTTCGGTGCTCGCGAGCGCCACGTTCGAGGACGACGGCGAGGACCGACGACCCAACGTGCAGATCGGCGACCCGTTCGCGGAGAAGCTCCTCATCGAGTGCTGCCTCGAGCTCTACCACGGCGGCCTCGTCTCCGGCATCCAGGACATGGGCGCCGCCGGCATCGCCTGCGCGACGTCCGAGCTGTCGTCCGCCGCATCGATGGGCATGCGTGTGGACCTCGACCGCGTCCACCTGCGCGACGCGACGATGGCGTCATGGGAGATCCTCTGCTCCGAGTCGCAGGAGCGCATGCTCGCCCTCGTCCGCCCCGAGCGGCTCGACGAGGTGCTCGCTGTCGCTGCCCGGTGGCAGGTCCCCGCGTCGGTCATCGGTGAGGTCGTCGAGGGTTCGACGCTGACGCTCACGCGCCGCGGCGAGGTCATCGCGACCCCGCCGGCCCGCAGCCTCGCCGACGAGGGCCCGGTGCTCGACCGTCCGTACGCACGGCCGGACCGTATGGACGCGTACGCGGAGGTCGACGCCGACGACGTCGACCTCACCGCGGAGGCCGCGCGCCTCACCGGCGGTGACGTCGCGACGCTGCTGCGCCGCGCGCTCGCCACACCGATGCTCGCGTCGAAGCGCTGGGTGCACGAGCAGTACGACCACCTGGTCCTCGGCGGCACCGTGCTGCCGCCGGGTGCCGCCGGTGCCGGCGTCGTCCGCCTCGAGGGCACCGAGCGTGCCGTGGCGCTCTCCACCGTCGGCAACGGACGCTGGTGCGAGCTCGACCCGCGCGAGGGGACGCGGCGCGTCGTCGCGGCCGCCTACCGCGACGTCGCCTGCACCGGTGCGCGGCCCCTCGCGACGACGAACTGCCTGAACATGGGGGACCCGACGCAGCCGGACCAGATGTGGCAGCTCGTCGAGGTCATCGGCGGGCTCGGCGAGGCGTGCGCCGCGCTCGACGTCCCCGTCACCGGCGGGAACGTGAGCCTCTACAACGCGACGCGCGGGAGGCCGATCCCTCCGACGCCCGTCATCGGCATCATCGGCGTGCTCGACCGCGCGTCCGACGCCGTCGCGCGCAGCGTCCGCGCGGACGGCGACGAGCTGTGGCTCCTCGGCGCACCGACCGTCGCCGGCCTCGCCGGCTCCGAGCTCGCCCGCCTGCTCGGACGACCGCAGGGTGGGGTGCTCGCCCCCGTCGACCTCGACGCCGAGCGCCGGCTCGCTGACGTCCTCGTCGCCCTCGCCGGCGATGGGAGCCTGCGCTCCGCCGCCTC
>SKII01000103.1 GCA_007116505.1 Nitriliruptoraceae bacterium | reverse complement strand
GAGGACGTCCGCTTCGGCGCGGACGGCCTCATCCCGGCCGTCGTCGTGGACGCGGGCGACGGCGAGGTCCTGATGCTCGCCTGGATGGACCGCGAGGCGCTCGAACGCTCGCTCACCGAGGGCAGGACGGTGTTCTGGAGCCGCTCCCGGCAGGAGCTGTGGGAGAAGGGGGCGACCTCCGGGCACGTGCAGCGCATCGTCGACGTCAGGACCGACTGCGACGCCGATGCGCTCGTCGTCCGCGTCGAGCAGACGGGGGTCGCCTGCCACACGGGTGAGCGGTCCTGCTTCCACCGGCCGCTCGGCACGACACCATGAGCGGCGTCACGCTCGACGGGGCGGGCGTCCCGGTCACGCCCGACCTCGAGGGGTTCCTCCGCGCGGCGGCGGCCCATGGCGTCGTCCCCGTCCGTCGGCGGGTGCTCGCTGACCTCCACACGCCCCTGGCGGTCTACGACCGGGTGCGCGGCGACGGTCCGAGCTTCCTGCTCGAGTCCGCCGAGCACGGCGAGCGCTGGGGGCGGTTCTCGTTCGTCGGCTTCGACCCGTCCCTCGTCGTCCGCAGCCGCGCAGGGCGCGTCACCGTCGAGGGCGAGCTGCCGGGCGGGATCGCTCCGGCGCCGGACGCGACCCTCCTCGGCACCCTCGAGGAGCTGCTCGCCGTGCTCGCCGCACCGCCCGTCGCCGGTGTCCCGCTGCACGGGGGGGCGGTCGGGTACCTCGGCTACGACGTCGTGCGTGAGGTCGAGCGGCTCCCGGGAACGGTCGTCGACGACCTCGGGCTCGCCGACGCCGTCATGATGTTCCCGCGGCACGTGGTCGCCCTGGACCATCTCGAGCAGGCGATGACGGTCGTCACCAACGTCGTCACCGTCGGCCTCGACGAGGCGGCGCTCCGCGCTGCCCACGCGGAGGCGGACGCGGCGAACGCGGCCGTGCTCGACCGTCTCGCTGCGCCCTCCCGGCTTCGGGCGCCCGTGGAGCCGCCGCAGCGCGACGTCCGTCCCGTCGGAGCGGACGTGCGCTCCACGATGGGGGGCGGGGCGTACCTCGAGGCCGTCGAGCGCATCGGCGAGCACATCGTGGCCGGCGACACGTTCCAGACCGTGCTCAGCCAGCGCTTCTCCGTGCCGACCGACGTCGACCCCTTCGACCTCTACAGGGTCCTGCGGGTGATCAACCCGTCGCCGTACCTCTACCTGATCGACACGGGGGAGGCCCACGTCGTCGGCTCGTCACCTGAGGCGCTCGTGCAGGTGCACGACCGTCGCGTCGAGACGTGGCCGATCGCCGGGACGCGTCGGCGCGGCGCCGACGCGGAGGAGGACCGCGCGCTCGCTGCTGAGCTCCTCGCCGACGTCAAGGAGCGGGCGGAGCACGTGATGCTCGTCGCCCTCGCCCGCAACGATCTCGGCAGGGTCTGCGAGCCCGGCACGGTCGACGTCTCGCAGCTCATGGAGGTCGAGCGGTACAGCCACGTCATGCATCTGGTGAGCGCGGTCACCGGCCGCCTGCGCGACGAGATCGGTCCCGTCGACGTGCTGCGCGCGACCTTCCCGGCCGGGACCGTGTCCGGGGCGCCGAAGGTGAGGGCGATGGAGCTCATCGACGAGCTCGAGCCGACGCGCCGCGGTCCCTACGCGGGCGCGGTGGGCTACCTCGACCTGGCCGGCAACCTCGACACCTGCATCACGATCCGCACGGTCGTGCTCCACGACGGTGTCGCCCATGTGCAGGCCGGCGCAGGCATCGTGGCCGACTCCGTCGCCGAGCGCGAGGAGCAGGAGACGCGGGACAAGGCGAGCGCGGTGCTCGCCGCGATCCGTGCGGCGGAGCTGCTCAGGCCTTCCGGCGGTGAGCGGTGAGCGACGTGCTCGCGGCGCAGGTCGCCGACTCACGTCGACGCCTCGAGGAGGCACGGGCGCAGGAGGGGCTCGCGCAGCTGCGGGCCCGCGCGCTGCAGGTCGCTGCGCCACCGTCGTTCCGTGCCGCGCTCGCCGGGCCCGGCGTCGCGCTCATCGCGGAGGTCAAGCGCGGCTCGCCATCGCGAGGTCCGCTCGCTCCCGACCTCGATGCCGTCGCGACCGGCCGCGCCTACCGCGAGGGAGGCGCGGCCGCCGTGTCCGTGCTGACCGCCCCGCTCGGCTTCGCAGGCTCGCTCGCGGACCTCTCGGACGTCGCGGCCACCGGCGTCCCGACGCTGCGCAAGGACTTCCTCGTCGCCCCCTACCAGGTGTGGGAGGCGCGGGCCGCCGGAGCTGCGGCGGTGCTGCTGCTCGCCGTGGTGCTCGACGACACCGAGCTGCGCACGATGCTCTCCGCCGTCGAGGAGGCCGGCATCGACGCGCTCGTGGAGGTCCATGACGAGGCGGAGATGGCCCGGGTGGCGGCTCTCGACCCTGGCATCGCCCCTGCGGTCGTCGGGGTGAACGTGCGTGACCTGCGCGACTTCAGCGTCGAGCAGGGCCGCTTCGCGCAGGTGGCGGGCGGGAGACCATCCGGAGCGGTGCTCGTCGCCGAATCAGGCGTGCACGGCCCTGCCGACGTCGTGGACTACGCGGCAGCTGGCGCCGACGCGGTCCTGGTCGGGGAGCATCTGGTGACGAGCGGTGACCCTGCCGCCGCAGCACGCGCGCTGGTCAGCGCCGGGCTGAGGGGCACGGACGGAGGAGTGGACCGATGAGCGCGATCGTGGGTACGGACACCGGGACGTCGGCCAGCACGGTCGCGCCGACGGCGGAGGCCCGCGAGGGCTACTTCGGACCGTTCGGCGGGCAGTTCGTCCCGGAGTCGCTCTCCGGAGCGCTCACGGAGCTCACCGAGGCGTGGCGCGCGGCGTCGGTCGACCCTGCGTTCCTCGACGAGCTCGATCACCTGCGCCGCACCTACGGCGGTCGGCCGACCCCCCTGTACCTCGCCAGCCGGCTGAGCGAGGAGGCCGGTCTCGAGATCTGGCTGAAGCGGGAGGACCTCGCGCACACGGGGTCGCACAAGCTCAACAACGTCGTTGGCCAGGCGCTGCTCACCCGCCGCATGGGCAAGCCGCGCGTCATCGCGGAGACGGGGGCCGGGCAGCACGGTGTCGCGACCGCCACCGCGGCGGCGCTGTTCGGCCTCGAGTGCACGGTCTACATGGGGGCCGAGGACTGCCGCCGCCAGCGGCTCAACGTCGTGCGGATGCAGCTGCTCGGCGCGGAGGTCGTTCCGGTGGAGTCGGGGACGCGGACGCTGAAGGACGCGATCAACGAGGCGATGCGCGACTGGGTGACCAACGTCGAGACGACGCACTACCTCATCGGCTCCGCGATGGGTCCGCACCCGTTCCCGACCCTCGTCCGTGAGCTGCAGAAGGTCATCAGCGAGGAGATGCGCGTGCAGTTCGCCGCGCAGGCCGGCGGGACGCCGGACGCGGTCGTCGCCTGCGTCGGCGGCGGCTCGAACGCGATCGGAGCGTTCGCCGACTGGATCGGCGAGGAAGGGGTGCGCCTGGTCGGCGTGGAGGCCGCGGGCGACGGCATCGGGTCCGGCCGGTCCGCTGCGACCCTCTCGGAGGGGAGGGAGGCGGTGCTGCACGGCTCGCGCTCGATCGTGCTCGTCGACGACGAGGGGCAGGTCCGTCCGGCGCACTCCGTCTCGGCCGGGCTCGACTACCCGGGCGTCGGGCCGGAGCACGCCTGGCTCGCGACCTCCGGCCGTGGGGAGTACGTCGGTGCGACCGACGACGATGCCCTGCACGGCTTCCGCCGGACGTGCGAGCTGGAGGGCATCATCCCGGCGCTCGAGCCCGCGCACGCCGTGGGCTGGCTCCTCCGGCACGGCCGTGAGCACCTCGGTGAGGGCGCCCGCATCGTCCTGAACATGTCCGGCCGGGGCGACAAGGACGTCGACGAGGTCGTCCGTGTCGCTGGCTGGGACGTCGGTGTGGACCGCGCGTTCCGCGGAGGGGGAGCGGAGTGACCCGTGGGCCGGGTCGCATCGCCGACGCGTTCGCGCGGGCGAGGGCGGAGGACCGCGCGGCGCTCGTCGTGTACCTGACCGCAGGGTTCCCCGACCCCGAGACCTCGCGCGCCTGCATCCGGGCGGCGGTCGACGCCGGTGCGGACGTCGTCGAGGTCGGGCTGCCGTTCTCCGACCCGATCATGGACGGTCCGACCATCCAGGCGGCGAACCAGGTGGTCCTCGACGCGGGGATCGGCCTCGAGGAGCAGCTCGGCGTCGCCCGCGACGCCCTCGCCGGCACGGACGTCCCCGGCGTCGCGATGACCTACGTCACCGTCGCCGACACCCGGGGCTACGCGCGCTTCGCGGCGGACTGCGCCGCCGCCGGCCTCGACGGTGTCATCCTCCCCGACCTCCCTGTCGTCGATTCCGGCGTCTGGACCGCAGCGGCCGCCGCGCAGGACCTCGCGCCGGTGTTCCTCGCGTCGTCCGTGTCGTCGCCCGAGCGGTTGGACGCGATCGCCGAGGCGAGCCGCGGCTGGATCTACGCCATCGGGCTCCTCGGGGTCACCGGGGTCCACGGGGTCGACGACGCCCCCACCCGTGCGCTCGTGTCGAGGCTGCGGGAGCGCACCACGACGCCTGTCGCGGTCGGCATCGGCGTGCGTGACCGGGAGACCGCGCGGTCCGTCGCCGGCTTCGCCGATGGCGTCATCGTCGGGTCCGCGCTGCTGCGGGCGGTGGGGGAGGGCGACCGCGAGGGTGCGCCCGCCCGCGTCCATGCGCTCGTCGCCGACCTGCGGGAGGGCATGCGGCGCGCCTGAATCCGGGCGCGGGTGGTGCCCTCGCTAGCATGTCGCAGGGTCGCCCTCGCGGGTGGTCCTCCGTCGGACAGCGCCCCCGTGCTGGAACCGGCAGACAGGGCGGACTCAAAATCCGCTGTCCGAGAGGGCGTGTGGGTTCGAGTCCCACCGGGGGTACGAGCCAGTGATCGGAGAAGAGGTGGCACAGCCTGAGGCAGCCACGCGGACGCGCGTCCTCATCGCTGAGGATGAGGCGTTGATCCGGCTCGACCTGAGGGAGATACTGGAGGAGGAGGGCTTCGAGGTCGTCGCCGAGGTCGCGGACGGCGCCTCCGCGGTCCGTCTCGCCCGCGAGCTGATGCCCGACCTCGCCATCCTCGACGTGAAGATGCCCGTCATGGGCGGCATCGAGGCGGCGGAGGAGATCTCCCGTGAGCGGCTCTCCGGGATCCTGATCCTCACGGCGTTCAGCCAGCGCGAGCTCGTGGAGCGCGCTCGCCGCGCCGGTGCGCTCGCCTACCTCGTCAAGCCGTTCCAGAAGCATGACCTCCTCCCGGCCATCGAGATCGCGATCAGCCGCTTCCGTGAGCTCTCCGGGCTCGAGGCGACCGTCGACGACCTCCAGGGCCAGCTCGCCGCCCGCAAGCTCGTCGAGCGTGCGAAGGGCCTGCTGCAGGAGCGCGAGGGTCTGAGCGAGGCCGACGCGTTCCGCCGGCTCCAGCGTGAGGCGATGCAGCGCCGCATCTCGATGGGCCGGGTCAGCGAGGAGACGATCGCACGCCTCGAGGGCGGCGCGTCCGCCTGACGGCCGGCATCGCTCGGCATCGCTCGGCATCGCCCG
>SKII01000090.1 GCA_007116505.1 Nitriliruptoraceae bacterium | reverse complement strand
GACCACTACTACGACATCAACCATCTCGCGTCGACGGTGCCGGGCATGCGCTCGCTCGTCGAGCTGCAGTCGTTCGCGACCGCCGAGCAGGCCAGCGATCTGCTGACCCGCCTCGAGACGATCGGTGAGGCGCTCGACGGCTGGTGGGGGAAGGTCGACGAGGGCCGCCGGAAGGGCTTCCTCGTCGCTCGCCGTCAGGTCGAGGCCCTCGCCGAGCAGCTCCGCAAGGGCGTCGAACCGTCCGGTGCCTACCAGCAGAAGCTCGACCAGGTCGCCGAGGCGCACCCGGACCTCGCCGCCCGCTGCGACGCGGCGCGGGAGAGCGTGAGCGTCGCCTGCATCGAGACCGCCCGTCGCCTCGAGGAGGTCTACCTGCCCGACGCCCCGGTCGCGGACGGCGTCGGCGAGGAGCGCTACCGCCGCAACGCCCGCCGGTTCCTCGGCACGGACCTCGACCTCGAGGCGACCTACGCATGGGGCTGGGAGCGCATCGCCGTGCTGCGCGAGCGTGCCCACGAGGTCGCGCGCCGCATCGACCCGTCGACGGACCTCGACGGGGTGCTCGACCGGCTGCGCACGGACCCCGCGTACGCCGCGGAGTCGCAGGCCGCGTTCCGCGATGCGATGCAGGAGCGCCAGGAGATCGCGCTGGCGAAGCTCACCGACGTCCACTTCGACGTGCCGGAGCACATCCGTACGGTGACGGTGAACACGGTGGCGCCCGGTGCACCGCTCGCCGCCTGGTACCACGGCCCGAGCGAGGACTTCTCCCGCCCGGGGACCATCTGGTGGTCGCTCGGTGACGCCGTCCAGGTCCCGCTGTTCGACCAGGTCTCGACCGCGTACCACGAGGGCTTCCCGGGCCACCACCTCCAGATCGGCATCCAGGTCGGCCTGTCCGACCGGCTGTCTCGGGCGCACCGCCTGCTCGCATGGCGTCCCGGCTACGGCGAGGGCTGGGCGCTGTACGCCGAGCAGCTGATGGACGAGCTCGGTGAGCTCGAGCGTCCGGAGTACGAGCTCGGCTACCTCGGCACGTCGCTCATGCGCGCCGTGCGGGTCGTCGTCGACCTCGGGCTCCACCTCGGCCTGCCGATCCCCGACGACGCACCGCTGCACCCGGGCGAGGCGTGGGAGTTCGAGCACGCGGTCGAGGCGCTGACCCGGCTCGCGTTCCTCGACGAGGCGACGGCCCGCTCCGAGGTGACCCGCTACCTCGGCTGGCCGGCGCAGGCGATCAGCTACGCCGTCGGACAGCGCGCCATCGTCGAGCTGCGTGAGCAGCGCCGGGCCCGCGAGGGCGAGGCGTTCGACCTCCGGGCCTTCCACGCGGACGTCCTCGGGTCCGGCTGCGTGGGCCTCGACCACCTCCGGGAGCTCGTCCTCGCGGGCTGAGGACGGGCTGAGGGCGGGCTGAGGGCGGACTGAGGGCGGACTGAGGGGCCGTTCCCGGCCGTTCATTCTCCCGTCACCGTTCTGTGGCCAACCCACGGGGGCGGTAGTAGCCTCAGCGGGTCCAGTTCCGGGGGGGACCGTCCCTCCTCGATGAACCAAGGGGGACTATCCCATGAGGAGCATCCGTTCGCGGCGCCTCGCCGCGGCCATCGGTGCGACCGCACTCCTGCTCGCCGCTTGCGGCGGCAGCGACGAGCCGGCCGCACCCACACCGTCGCCGACCCCGGCGCCCGACGCCGGTCCGTCCGAGGACTTCGTGGCCTCGCCGGGCCTCGAGGACTGCGTGACCAACGCGACCTGCAACTCCGGCCCGCGTGCGGCCGGCGGCACGGTCACGTGGCTGATCGACCAGGGCCACGACGCCGTCTTCAACATCCACCGTCCGGACGGCGGCTCGGTCTACCTGCTCCAGGCGATGGAGGGCCTGTTCCCGACCATGGGCTCGTTCGGCCCCGACGGCGCGTGGACGTGGGACTTCGACCTCCTCGCCGCCGAGCCGGAGATCATCAACGAGTCGCCGCAGACGATCCAGTACAAGATCCGTCCTGAGGCGGTCTGGAGCGACGGCACGGCGATCGACGTCGATGACTTCCTCTGGCACTGGTACCACAACAGCGGCCGCGAGGACCTGTGCGTCGGCTGCCAGCCGCGTGCGACCCTCTTCTGGGAGAACGTCGAGTCCATCGAGGGCAGCGACGGCGGCAAGACCGTCACCATCACCATGAAGGACGGCGTCGTCGACCCGGAGTGGTTCGGCCGCGGCGGCATCTCCTACCCGGCGCACTGGTCGGGCCTCAACTGGCAGGCCGCCCCGGAGATCATGGGCGCGACCTCCGAGTACTTCTACCGCAACATCCCCGAGTACTCGGGTGGCCCCTACATCGTCGACTTCTGGGACCGCAACGAGCGCGTCATCATGGTCCCGAACCCGCTGTGGTACGGCGAGGTGGACCCGTCGGTCGACCGCATCGTCAAGGAGTTCGTGACGGACCGTGGCTCGTGGCTGCCGGCCGTGCAGAACAGTGAGCTCGACGGCGGCTCGCCGGCGTCGTTCACCCCGGAGCTGCTCGAGGACTTCGCTCGCGCGCAGGGCGTCTACACCCAGGTCGGTTCGGGTGGAGCGGTCTGGGAGCACGTCGACATGAACCTCGTCACCGTGCCGGACCAGGCGCTGCGTCAGGCGATCTTCACGGCGATCGACGTCGAGTTCGCACGTGAGCGCCTGTTCGACGAGTCGGCCCGTCCGCCGCGTCGTGGCCACCACAACTTCACCTCCGCCAGCCCGAACTACCTCGACCTCGTGTCGGACTTCGGCTACGGCGACGGTGACGTCGCGGCGGCCCGGGCGATCCTCGCGGAGGCCGGCTACACCGGCATGGACGGTGGCGCGGGCGCGCTGCGCGCTCCCGACGGTTCCGCCGTTCGGGACATGCGCTTCTCGTTCCTCGCTGCGAACCAGAACCGTGCGACGTTCGTCGAGTTCGCCCAGGACTGGCTGGCCGAGATCGGCATCCGGGTCGTCCCGGAGCCGACGGACCAGCTGGGTGCCGCGCTCGTCGGTGGTGAGTACGAGCTGGTCATCTTCGGATGGTCGGGCTCGCCGCTCTTCACCACGGCGCCCCAGCAGTACTGGAAGAGCGACAGCGGGAGCAACTTCGGCAAGCTCGACAACGCCGAGGTGGACGAGCTCGTGACGGCGGCCGCCAACCAGGTCGACGCCAGCCTGTCCGTCCCGTTCGTCCACGACGCCGCGAGGATCGTCCTCGAGGAGGCCTACGTGCTGCCGATGTGGGACTCGCTGAACTTCACGTTCGTGCGGGACTCCGTCGCCAACATCCGGGACAACAACTTCTCGAGCCTCCGTGCGCAGTACAACCTGAACGAGTGGGGCGTGCTCGCGAACTGAGCACGACGCTCTCAGCGCGGATCTGACGGGTCCGGGGCGCCACGGCGCCCCGGACCCGTTAGTATCCGTGGGCGCTTGAGGGACCTCACGGGGGTGGGGGCAGCGGGCAGGAAGGGGGGGGCTGTGCTGGCCTATGCCGCACGTCGTCTCCTCGCGACCATCCCCATCCTGATCGCGTCGACGTTCTTCACCTTCGTGCTCGTGGACGTCTCGGGCGACCCGCTCTCCGACCTCGTCTTCGCCGAGCCGCCGGTCCCCGAGGCCACCATCCAGGAGCGACGCGAGTTCCTCTACCTCGACCGTTCCATCCCTGAGCGCTACTGGCTGTGGCTCACCGGCATCGGTGACACGAACGACGACATCGGCCTGCTGCAGGGCAAGTGGGGTCCGTCCGTCCGCAACCTCGACATCGGCGAGGAGGTCGCGACCCGCTTCTGGATCACGTTCCGCCTCGTGCTCATCGCCACGGCCGCCGGACTGATCCTCGCGGTCGTCACGGGTGTCGTGAGCGCGGTGAAGCAGTACTCACGCACCGACAACGCCCTCACGTTCATCGGGTTCCTGGCCCTCGCGATGCCGACGTTCTGGCTGGCCGCGCTCGCGAAGGAGCTCGGTGTCTGGGTCAACCTCCGGCTCGATGCGCGGCTCTTCCGCACGTTCGGGGCCAGGTCGGCCGAGTACGACAGCCTCGGGACATGGGAGCGCTTCCTCGACCTCCTCAGCCACCTCACGCTCCCCACGCTCGTCCTCATGCTCACCGGCTACGCGGTCATCAGCCGCTTCCAGCGCGCGTCGATGCTCGAGGTGCTCAACAGCGACTACGTGCGGCTCGCGCGGGCGAAGGGGCTCCCGCGGGCGACCGTGATGCGCCGCCACGCGCTGCGCACGGCGCTCATCCCCGTCGTGACCCTGTCCGCGCTGACCGTCTCCGGTGCGCTCACGGGCTCGCTCATCGTCGAGCTGATCTTCCGCTGGCGCGGGCTCGGCGTGTTCTTCATCGAGGCGCTGACCGCCCGCGACACGTACGCCATCATGGGCTTCATCATGATCGCCGGGGTCATCATCGTCCTCGCCAACCTGGTCGCCGACCTGCTCTACGGCGTGCTCGACCCGAGGATCCGCTATGGCGGCTGACATCACCACACCCGGGAGCGGCTCCGGACGCGGCCCGATCGGCGACGCAGAGGCGATCGCGACGGTCGAGCGCTCCCAGCTCCGCATCGTGCTCAGCCGCTTCGTGCGCCACCGTCTGGCGATGGCGAGCCTCGTCGTGCTGCTCCTCATCGTCGCGTTCGCGTTCCTCGGACCGCTGCTGTGGCAGTGGGACCACACGCTGAACCGCGCGATCCCGAGCGACGAGGGCCCCTCGCTCGCCCACCCGTTCGGGACGACCCGCGCCGGCCACGACTACATGGGCCAGATGATGCGGGCGACTCAGCAGAGCCTGAAGGTCGGCTTCGTCGTCGCGATCATGGTGAGCGGCTTCGGGACGCTCTTCGGCGCGCTCGCCGGGTACTACCGCGGCCGCGTCGACGCGGTCATCATGCGCACGGTCGACATCCTCATCATCATCCCGCTGCTCGCCGTCGTGCTGGTGCTCGCGAGCCAGACGCGCGGCACCCAGTGGTACCACGTCGCGCTCATCATCGGCGCGTTCGGCTGGCTGTCGACCGCCCGTGTCGTGCGCGGCGTCGTGCTGTCGCTGCGCGAGCAGGAGTTCATCGAGGCGGCGCGCGCGCTCGGAGCTTCGGACCGGCGCATCATCGGGCGGCACATCGTCCCCAACGCCTTCGGTGTGATCATCGTCGACGCGACGCTCGTGATCGCCATCGCGATCCTCGTCGAGGCCGCGCTGTCGTTCATCGGGTTCGGCATCACGATCCCCGACACGTCGCTCGGGATCCTCATCCAGAACGCGCAGACCGCGGTGTTCGCCCGGCCGCGCCTGTTCTACATCCCCGGCGCGTTCCTCATCGTCATCTGCCTGACGATCAACTTCATCGGCGACGGGCTGCGCGACGCGCTGGACCCGAAGCAGCTGGTCGGTCGGCGATGAGCGAGGCGGCCGCCAGCACGTCACGGTTCCGTGGCACGAGCGACGACGTCGTCCTCGAGGTCGAGGACCTCACGGTGCGCTTCGCGACCGACGACGGCGACGTCGAGGCCGTGCGCGGCCTGTCCTACAGCGTGCGCCGCGGCGAGGCGCTCGGCATCGTCGGGGAGT
>SKII01000173.1 GCA_007116505.1 Nitriliruptoraceae bacterium | reverse complement strand
TCGGGGCGCACCCGCTCCCAGGCGGAGAGCGCCTCATGGCCGTCCTTCGCCCAGGCGACCTGGAACCCCTCGGACTCGAGGCTCACCTTGAGCCCCTCGGCGATCGAGCGCTCGTCCTCGACCAGCAGGATCTTCGGCATCATCGGACCTTCGTCGGTAGGAACACTAGGAGCAGGAGCACACCATGCGTGAGGAACTGGACCGTTCGATCGACGAGCTGCGCAGCATGCTCGTCGACATGAGCGAGCGGGCGGACGCCATGCTCGGCAAGGCCGTCTCGGCGCTCGCCGAGGGGGACCGTGTCCGCGCGGAGGAGGTCATCTATGCCGACCGCGCCGTCGACCAGCGCCACGTCGAGGTGCAGCACGGCATCCTCACGACCGTCGCGCTGCAGGCACCTGTCGGTCGGGACCTCCGGCTGCTGACGGCGTTCCTGCACTCGGCGCTGCACCTCGAGCGGATGGGCGACCATGCGGTGTCGGTCGCCCGCGCGACGATACGTCTGCTGCAGCTGCCGCGCGACGAGCAGGTCGTGGAGCTCATCGTCGAGATGTCCGGGCACGCCCGCGAGGTCGGTCGGACGTCCATGCGGGCGCTGCTCGCGCTCGACGAGGACCTCGCGCGCAGCGTCGCGGTCGCCGACGACCGGGTCGACCGGCTCGAGCTCGCGATCTTCGAGCAGCTCGTCGCAGCTGCCGGCTCCGACGCGGAGCGTCTCCCCTGGGCGGCGCAGGCCATCGGGCTCAGTCGACGCATCGAGCGCTACGCCGACCATGGGGTCGACATCGCCGAGCAGGCGGTGTTCGCCGTCACCGGTGTCTCCGTCGAGCTGCTCGGGAACGACCCCCGCTGAGCGCTCGGCGGGACGCTACATCCCGGTGTTTACCCTGAGGTGAACGCGAGGTGAACGGGGGCGCGCACGTGCCCCGTGACGATGGTCCACGGACTCGGAGGACGACGATGGCACCAGACCTGAGCGACGCCACGGACGTGGAGGGCGGCGAACGCCCGTCCGTGCTCTTCCTGTGCGTCCACAACGCCGGAAGGTCGCAGATGGCGGCCGGCTGGCTCGAGGAGCTCGGCGGGGGCGTCGTCGACGTCCTCTCGGCGGGCTCGGAGCCCGCTGACGCCGTGAACCCCGCGGCGGTCGAGGCGATGGACGAGGTCGGCATCGACCTCCGCTCCCGTCAGCCTCGCCGCTGGGACATGACGGACCTCGAGGCGGCGGACGTCGTCGTCACGATGGGCTGCGGCGACACGTGCCCGGTCCTGCCCGGCAAGCGCTACGTCGACTGGCCGCTCCCGGACCCCGCGGGCAAGGGGGTCGAGGCCGTCCGGCCGATCCGCGACGAGATCGAGCAGCGCGTCCGTGGCCTGCTCGGCGAGCTCGGTGTGGATCCGACAGGCTGACGTGGTGCGGGCGGTGGGACTCGAACCCACACTTCGAGGATTTTAAGTCCCCTTCCTCTGCCGGTTGGGATACGCCCGCTCGGTGCCGAGGGTAGGCGCGGTGACATGTCGCGTCACGGTCGGGCCGTTACGCTCACCGGTCCGGCCCCGCACGCCCTCAGCGCTGTGCGGAGCGCAGGTCCGGACAGCGACGCGGGGGGCGGCATGAGCGCGCGGCTCGCGGTCCTCGTGTCCGGGTCGGGGAGCAACATGCTCGCGCTCGCCGACGCGGTCGACCGTGGTGACGTCGCCGCGTCGATCTCGGTGGTGGTCGGCGACGTCGAGGGCGCCCCCGCCGTCGGTCGCGCGACGGCGCGTGGGCTCGCGACCGCCACGGTCCCGTTCGACCGTGCGGACAGGGCTGCCTGGGAGGCGCGGCTCGCCGAGACCGTCGCGGCGCACGAGGCCGACATCGTCGTGCTCGCCGGGTTCATGCGCATCCTCAGCGCCGCGTTCCTCTCGCGCTGGCCCGGCCGCGTCGTGAACGTCCACCCGTCGCTCCTGCCGGCCTTCCGTGGCGCCGATGCCGTCGGTGACGCGCTGGCCGCAGGGGTGCGCGTCACCGGCGTCACCGTCCACCTCGTCGACGAGCTCGTCGACCACGGCCCCATCCTGGCGCAGGAGGCGGTCGACGTCCTCCCGGGCGACACGCGCGAGCAGCTGCACGCCCGGCTGCACGCGGTCGAGCATCGCCTCCTGCCCCACGCGGTCGACCTGCTCGCCCGCGACCGCGTCCGCATAGCGGACGGTCGCGCCACCATCCTCCCGTCCTGAACGTCACGTCCCGACCGTCCCGACCGTCCCGTCCGGAGCGCATCATGGCCAGCAGCGACCCCACCGTCACCCCCGTCCGCAGCGCACTCATCAGCTGTTTCGACAAGACCGGCGTACCCGAGCTCGCCGCTGCGCTCGCCGAGCGGGGTGTCCGCATCGTGTCGACCGGCTCGACGGCCGCGACGATCCGCGAGGCCGGCGTCGACGTCGTCGAGGTCGCCGACGTGACCGGCTTCCCCGAGTGCCTTGGCGGCCGCGTGAAGACGCTGCATCCGAACGTGCACGCCGGGATCCTCGCCGACCGCTCCGACCCGGACCACCTCGCGCAGCTCGTCGAGCTGGGTGTCGCGCCGATCGACCTCGTCGTCGTGAACCTCTACCCGTTCGAGCGGACGGTCGCCTCCGGCGCGCCCGACCCTGACGTCGTCGAGATGATCGATGTCGGTGGACCGACGATGCTGCGGGCGGCGGCGAAGAACCACGGCTCGGTGGGCGTCGTCGTCGATCCTGCCGACCATGCACGGGTGCTCTCCGACCTCGAGGAGCACGATGGGCTCAGCGCGCCGCTGCGCCGCGAGCTCGCCGCGACCGCGTTCCGGCACACGGCCGCCTACGACGCGGCGATCGCCACGTGGTTCGCGACCCGCGAGGAGGACGACGCCGACGCGCCGAGCGCGCCACCGGCGTTCCTCGGCCTGCCGCTCGAGCGGACGGCGAGCCTGCGCTACGGCGAGAACCCGCACCAGGCGGCCGCCCTCTATCGGCTCCCGGGCGCGCGCCGGGGTGTCGCCGGAGCGCGCCAGCTCGGCGGCAAGGAGCTGTCGTTCAACAACCTGCTCGACACGCACGCCGCCTGGTCGCTCGTCGCCGAGTTCGACGAGCCGGCGGTCGTCATCATCAAGCACACGAACCCGTCGGGCGTCGCCGTCGCGTCGACGTTGCTCGAGGCCTACGAGGGCGCGCTGGCGGGCGATCCCGTCAGCGCCTTCGGCGGCATCGTCGCGCTCAACCGGCCGGTCGACGGGGCGACGGCACGCGCGATCACCGGCGTGTTCACCGAGGTCGTCGTCGCTCCAGGCTTCGATGCAGAGGCGCGCGAGGTCCTCGCGGCGAAGGCGAACCTCCGCGTCCTCGAGCACGCGGACGCCGCGCGGCCGGGTCCCGAGCTGCAGGTGCGCTCGATCGACGGTGGCGTGCTCGTCCAGACCACCGACGCCGGTGAGGAGCCGTGGGGCGAGTGGCGCACGGTCAGCGCGCGGTCGCTCGACGCCGGGCTCGAGGCCGACCTCCGCCTCGCGTGGACCGTCGCGAAGCACGCGTCGTCCAACGCCATCGTCGCTGCACGCGACCGCCGGATCGTCGGCGTCGGAGCGGGGCAGATGAGCCGCGTCGACAGCGTGCGCCTCGCCGTCGAGCGTGCGGGCGGGCGTCAGCAGGGCGCGGTCGCGGCCAGCGACGCGTTCTTCCCCTTCCGCGACGCCGTGGACGCGCTCGCCGCCGCCGGTATCGTCGCGATCGTGCAGCCGGGAGGCTCCGTGCGGGACGACGAGGTCATCGCCGCCGCCGACGAGCACGGCATCGCGATGGTCCTCACCGGCCGCCGGCACTTCCGCCACTGAGCGACCCTGGAGGAGCAGCCATGACCGCACGCATCATCGACGGCCGCGCGCTCGCGAACACGGTCCGCACCCGCATCGCGGACGACGTGGCGCGGCTGACCGCCGAGCACGGCGTCGTGCCGGGGCCCGCCGCGGTGCTCGGCGGCGACGACCCGGCGTCGCAGACCTACGTCGGGATGAAGCACCGCGCGACGGAGGCCGCCGGCATGCGCTCGCAGCAGCACGTGCTGCCCGCGGACACCTCGCAGGACGAGCTCCTCGCGCTCGTCGACCGGCTCAACGCCGATGACAGCGTCGACGGCATCCTCGTCCAGCTGCCGCTGCCCGACGGTCTCGACGCGCGCGAGGTCCAGCGCCGCGTCGCGCCCGAGAAGGACGTCGACGCGCTGAACCCCTACACGGCGGGTCTGCTCGCGAACGGCGAGCCGTCCTTCCTCGCCTGCACGCCCGCAGGCGTGCTGGAGCTGCTCGACGAGGCCGGCGTGGACTGCCGTGGTGCCGACATCGTGATCGTCGGACGCTCGACGCTCGTGGGGCGTCCGCTGTCGATCATGCTCACGCTCAAGGGCAGGGATGCGACCGTCACCCTCGCGCACTCGCGGACGCGCGACCTCGGCGAGGTCTGCCGGCGGGCGGACGTCGTCGTCGCTGCGGTCGGGCAGCCGGGTCTCATCACCGCCGACATGGTCCGGCCCGGTGCGGTCGTCATCGACGTGGGGACGAACCGGACCGACGACGGGCGTCTCGTCGGCGACGTCGACTTCGATGGCGTGGCGGAGGTCGCGGGTGCGATCACGCCCGTGCCGGGCGGTGTCGGTCCGATGACCGTCACGATGCTGCTGCAGAACACGCTGACCGCGGCACGGCTGCGACGCGGCCTCGCCTGAGGCGTGCGTCAGCGGCCGCCCGTCAGCGGCTGCCTGCCAGCGGCCGCCTTTCAGCGGGGCGTCGCCGTCCCGAGCAGTGCCGGTCCGGTGATGCCGCCCCCGGGCATCGTCCATGCGCCGACGTGGGACGTGTCGAAGCCTCCACGCTCGAGCGCGCTCCGCGTCTCGCGCACGAGCCGGCAGCCGCGCGCGACGACCCTCCATGCCGGATCGATCGCTCCCTGGAGGCGACGCGTGCGGCCATGGCCCGCGACGTGCTCGAGGAGGAGCAGGCGTCCGTCCGACGCGATGACGCGGCGCAGCTCCGCGACGGCCCGGTCGAGCTCGGGTACCGAGCACAGCACGAGGGTCGACACGAGCGTGTCGACCGAACCGTCGGCGACGGGCAGCGACGCGGCCGACCCGTCGACGATGCGGGTCGCGAGCGGGAGCGTCGAGCGTGAGGTCGCGACGCGGCGGGCGAGCCGCTCGCGCATCGGGCCGGACGGCTCGACGAGGACGAGCCCCGCGAGCCCCGGCGGGAGGTACGGAAGGTTCGCGCCCGTGCCGGCACCGATCTCGAGCACGAGGCCCTGCGCGTCGGCGAGGAGCTCGCTGCGCGCCCGGCCGAGCCCGGCCCGCTCCGGCCCTGCGAGCACACGGTCGTAGACGCTGGCGAACAGGCGGTCGTAGCCACGTCCGAACACCGTCGTGCTCCTCAGGCGCTCCGTGCGCAACGTCCCACCTCCGGGTCCGACCGGTGTCGGGGAGCGTAGGTGCCCGCTGGCTACGCTCCACGGCGTGCCGCGTGGGGTCACGCGGGGCGCGGGGCGACGCTCCGCCGACCATCCGCCAGGAGGCTGCGATGACCACTCCCGTCCGTGTCGCCGTGACCGGGGCCGCCGGCCAGATCGGCTACGCCCTCGTCTTCCGCATCGCCTCCGGCCAGATGTTCGGTCCGGACCGGCCCGTCGAGCTGCGCCTGCTCGAGATCACCCC
>SKII01000027.1 GCA_007116505.1 Nitriliruptoraceae bacterium | reverse complement strand
GCGAGCGCGTCCTTCGCGGCGCTGACCTGCGCGCGGGCCTCATCGCCCGCGCGGGCGACGTCGTCGCGCAGGCTCATCGCACGCCCCCCGTGCCGCTCGCGCCGTCGGCGCCCGGAGCGTCCGCGGTCCGCTCCTCGTCCGTCGGCTCCTGGCCAGTGAGCTCCTGGCCGAGCGCACGCAGCCACTCGCCCGTCGAGGTGCCGTCCCGACGGGTCGCCCGCGGGGACCAGCCGCGCGCGAGCATCCGTGCAGCGACGATCAGGAGCAGCAGGGCGACGAGCGCGAACGCCAGGGTCACGATGCCCCATGCCATCCAGCGCTCGTCGAGCACGGACTCGAGCGCGACCGCGCCCGTGACGGCACCGAGCATGAGCACGCCGAAGGCGACGAGCGCTCCGACGATCAGCAGCGCGACGGCGGCGATCTTCCGGCCGACGATCCGGCGGATCTCGAGGCCCGCGAGCTCGACCTCCTTCGCCACCATCGCCTGGGCGTTGACGATGAGCGACGCGACGACCTCCCCGGTCGAGCGGGTGTCCATCCGTGCCCCCTGGTCGGTCGATCGGTCCGTCGGTCGAGCCCGCAACGGTACGCGCTCGCGCCGGCGAGCGCGACCCCCGCGCCACGGCGGAGCCGCGCCACGCAGCCCCTGCACCTCCACCTGCATCGCTGCGTCACTGCTGCGTGCCTGCGCCCCATCGGCTCAGGTCGCGACGGAGCGCGTCGGTAGCATCCGCGCTGCCCGGATCAGGGCCGGCGGCCGGCCGCCGACGCGGAGGACCGGGGGAGGTGGTGGGCAGGATGGCGAGCGTCGCGCGCGCGGGGAGCGGAGGGTCACGGACCGTCCGTGCGGCCCACCTCGCCGGGACGGTCATCGTCGACGTGCCCGTCGAGGTCCCTGCCGCGGTCGCCGCTGCCGCAGCCGACGCGAGCGTGCTCGACCTCGACGAGCGCAAGCGCGTCGTGCTCCGTGCGGTCGTCACCGAGTACGTCACGACCGGGCAGCCGGTCGGCTCCGCCCACGTCGTGCGCTCGGCCGGGCTCGAGGTCTCCGCTGCGACAGTGCGCAGCGACATGGGGGCGCTCGAGGAGCTGGGGCTCATCACGCAGCCGCACACGTCCGCGGGTCGCGTGCCGACCGACCGTGGCTACCGCTGGTTCGTCGACGACCTGCGCAACGCGCCGGCGCTCGACACACGGCAGCGCGAGGTCATCGATGAGCTGCTCGGCTCGGCCCGCGACGTCGAGGACCTGCTGGCGCGCACCACCACCGTGCTGAGCCAGCTGACACGACTCGTCTCGCTCGTCATCTCGCCGGCGATCGCGACCTCCCGGCTCCGCCTCGTCGAGCTCGTCGTGCTCGGGCCGCTGAGCGCGCTGCTGCTGCTCGTCGCCGACACGGGTCGCGTGGAGAAGCACGTCGTCGAGCTCCCTGTCGGTGGTGACGAGCGCGACCTCGACCGTGTCCGCACCATGCTCGCGGACCGGCTCGTCGGCCGCCGCTTCAGCGACGTCGGACCGGTCCTCGGGGTGCTCGCCGAGGAGGCGCCGTCCGACCTGCGGGGCATCGTCCGCGCCGTCGCCGAGGCCGCCGTCGACGTCCGGGAGGACCGGGTGCACCAGGTGTTCGTCGGCGGACAGTCCTCGCTCGCCGACGACGTCTCGCTGCAGCGTGACGAGCTCGCCCGCCTGCTCCAGCTGCTCGAGGAGCGTGAGACGCTCGCGCGTCTGCTCGAGGAGGCCGTCGAGGGTCCCGACGACGCGTCCCCGACCGTCCGCATCGGCGAGGAGAACCCGCTCGAGGACCTGCGTCCGACGTCGCTCGTGGCCCAGCGCTACCGCCTCGTCGCCTCCGGATCGCTCGGCGTGCTCGGTCCGACACGGATGGACTACGGCAGCGCGCTCGCGACCGTCCGGGCCGTCTCCGACCAGCTGCAGCGCACGCTCGACGCACTGGCAGAGCATGGCTGACCTCTACGGAGTCCTCGACCTGCGCCCCGACGCGCCCGCCGAGGAGATCAAGCGCGCCTACCGGCGCAAGGCCCGCGAGCACCATCCGGACGCGGGTGGTGACGCCGAGCGCTTCAAGGAGGCCACCCACGCCTACGAGGTCCTCTCCGACCCCGAGCGGCGTGCCCGCTACGACCGCTTCGGTGACGACGGCACGGCATCATCGCGCGGCGGCGCATCGGACCCGTTCGGCTTCGGCGCCGGCTTCGGTGGCGGGATCGGCGACGTCATCGACGCGTTCTTCGGCGCCGGCTTCTCCGGCGGAGGGTTCGCCGGTGCAGGGGGCCAGCGGCGCGAGCGCGCCGGGCGTGACGTCCTCGTCGGTATCGACCTGACGCTCGAGGACGTGCTCGCCGGTGTCGCACGGGAGGTCGACGTCGAGGTCGCGGCCGGATGCTCGACCTGCAGCGGCACCGGGTCCGCGGACGGATCGTCCCCCGTGCGCTGCGGCGGTTGCGGAGGGTCGGGTCGCGTGCAACGCATGGTCCGCACGCCGCTCGGCTCGATGGCGACGGCCAGCGCCTGCACGGTGTGCGGCGGCAGCGGACGCAGCGTCGCCGACGCCTGCGCCGACTGCCGGGGCGAGGGTCGGCGCGTGCAGCGCCGCAGGATCGAGGTCGAGATCCCGGCCGGCCTCGAGGACGGCGACCGCATCCCGCGCCGCGGCGAGGGGGAGGCGGGACGGCAGGGGGCTCCGGCAGGGGACCTCTACCTCCAGGCCCAGGTCGCCCCGCATGCGCTGTTCGAGCGCGACGGCCGCTCGCTCCACACCATCGTCCGCATCCCGCTCACCACCGCGCTGCTCGGCGGGACCGTGCGCGTGCCCGCGCTCGGTGGCGGCGACCATGAGGTCGTCGTGCCCGCCGGCGTGCAGCCCGGAGAGGTCCTGATCGTCACGCGTGCCGGGCTGCCCGTGCGCGGCGGCGGTCGGCGCGGCGACCTGCACCTGCACGTCGAGGTGGACGTGCCGCGTCGCCTCGGGAGGCGGGAGCGCGAGCTCGTCAGGACGTGGGCCGAGCAGCGCGGCGAGGACCCCGGCGCCGGCACGCCCGTCGAGGTGCACCGTCCGTGATGAGGCCACGATGAGCCTCCCACCCCACGTCCTCGTCGACGGTGCGCTCTCCGATGCCGCCGAGGGGGACCGGGTCGAGGTCGCCGAGGCGACCCTCCATCACCTCCGCCGCGTCCTGCGCCTCGGGGACGGGGCTGGGCTCAGCGTCACGGACGGGGCGGGCCGGGTCGCAGGGGCCGAGCTCGTCGCCGGAGGTGTGCGCCTCCGCTCGACGCCGGTCACGAGCCCTGCACCCGGACCGAGGCTCGTGCTCGCGCAGGCGCTCTCCAAGGGACGGCGGGCCGAGGACGCCGTGCGCACAGCGTGCGAGCTCGGGGTCGACGTGGTCGTCCCCGTGGTCGCCGAGCGGACACAGGGCCGACCCGACGCGAAGGCGGAGGCGGCGATCGTCGGCCGCTGGCGGGCGGTCGCGAGCGCGGCCCTCGAGCAGTCGCGCGGGACGCGGCTCCCGACCGTGACCGCACCGGCCTCGGGGCCCGCCGACGTGCTGCGGGTCCTCGCGCGGACCCTCGCGGATGCCGGCGACGTGCTCGCTGAGGTGCCCGGCGACGTGCCCGGCGACGTGGTGGCCCTCTTCGCGGTCCCGGGGGCGTCGCCGCTCCCGACGGTCCTCTCCTCCTCCTCCTCCTCCTCCTCCTCGGGCACCATCGTCGTCGCGGTCGGCCCGGAGGGCGGCTGGAGCGACCGGGAGCGTGCCGTCGCCGCGGATGCCGGCTGGCACGAGGTCGGGCTCGGGCCGAGCGTGCTCCGCACGGAGCATGCGGGCCCGGTGGCCCTCGCGGTGCTCGCCGCCCTGACGGGCCGCTGGAGCACGGCCGGCGGGTCGCCGGACCCCTCGTCCGCGCTCGCCGCCGCGGCCGCCCACGGCGCTACGCTCGCACCCTGACCGTCGAGGAGCCCCGACGCCCTTGAGCATCACCCCGCCGTCCGCGCCCGCTGCAGGCGCGACGAGCATCCGGCGTGAGGACGGCGTGCTCACCGTGCGCGTCACCGACCCGTCGCACATGCCGTCGCTGCTCGGGCATGCCGACGAGCACCTCCGGGTCGTCGAGGCGGCGTTCACGTCCCGCATCCATGCCCGTGGCAACGAGTTCCGCATCGTCGACGGGCCCGGTGACGGGTCCGACGTCGACCAGGTCGCGCGCGTGCTCGACGAGCTCGCCGAGCTCGTCGCCCGCGGCCAGGTCCTCGACCGTCGCCTCGTCGAGCAGACCATCCGCATCGTGCGGGAGGGTGTCCCGTCGCGAGCGGCCGACGTCCTCGGCGAGCATCTCGTCACCCACCGCGGACGCACGATCCGACCGAAGACCGTCGGCCAGCGCCGTTACCTCGATGCGATCGCGGCGAACACCGTCACGTTCGGCATCGGTCCGGCCGGAACGGGGAAGACCTACCTCGCGATGGGGGCGGCCGTCCGTGCGCTCCGGGCCAGGGAGGTCAACCGCCTCATCCTGACCCGCCCCGCCGTCGAGGCCGGGGAGCGGCTCGGGTTCCTCCCGGGCACCCTCCACGAGAAGATCGACCCCTACCTCAAGCCCCTGTGGGACGCGCTGCAGGACATGATGGACGCCGCCGAGCTCGTGAACCACGTCGAGCGGGGCGTCATCGAGGTCGCACCGCTCGCCTACATGCGCGGCCGGACGCTCAACGACGCCTTCATCGTGCTCGACGAGGCGCAGAACACCACGCCCGAGCAGATGAAGATGTTCCTGACCCGCATCGGGTTCAACGCGCGCGCAGTCGTCACCGGGGACGTCAGCCAGACCGACCTCCCGCAGGGGAAGCGCTCGGGGCTCGTCGTCGCCCGGGAGATCCTCCGCGACATCGAGGGCGTCGCGTTCGCGAGCTTCGGTTCCGACGATGTCGTTCGCCACCCGATCGTGCAGCGCATCGTCGAGGCATACGACCGTCATGACGAGGTCCAGGGCGACGCCGCCGCGGGAGGTCGCTGACGTGCCGGTGTTCCTCGCCGATGAGCAGGACCTCGAGGTCGACGCCGAGGACCTCGTCCGCCTCGCCGAGCACGTGCTCGAGCAGCGTCGCGTGCCCGACGACATGGAGGTCTCGCTGCTGCTCGTCGACGAGGTGACCATCTCGCGTCTCAACGAGCAGCATCTGGGCCACGAGGGTCCGACCGACGTGCTCGCGTTCCCGATCGACGAGCCCGGGGAGTCCCCGCCGGCCGGCCCCGCGATCCTCGGGGACGTCGTGCTGTGTCCCGCTGTCGCGCATCGTCAGGCGGCCGAGCGTGGGATCACCGGGCACTCGGAGCTGCAGCTGCTCACGGTGCACGGCCTCCTGCATCTGCTCGGCATGGACCATGCCGAGCCGGAGGAGGAGCGGGCGATGTTCGGGCTCACCGAGACGCTGCTGGCGCTCCATCGGGGCGGCGGGGCGGGCGGGCGGTGACCACGGTCGAGCTCGCCGTGGCGGCGACGGCCGTCGCCGTCGTCATCCTGTCCGCGGCCATCGCCGCCGTCGTGCGGGAGGTCGACGCGGTGCGTGCGCTCGCGCTCGCCGACGACGGCGTCCGAGGTGCGGACGCGCTGCTGTGGTTGACCGAGCGCCCGCTCATGACCCACCGCGTGGCCGCCGCGACGTGGGTGCTCGCCGCGGTCGCCTTCGGCG
>SKII01000092.1 GCA_007116505.1 Nitriliruptoraceae bacterium | reverse complement strand
TCGAGACGCGGCGCATGTTCGACGTGTACGACGAGTTCGCGCGCAACGTCGCCGCCATCCCGATGGTCCGCGGCGAGAAGACGCCGGGGGAGCGCTTCGCCGGCGCGATGCGCACCTTCACCATCGAGGGGATGATGCGCGACGGGAAGGCGCTGCAGTCGGGCACGTCGCACTACCTCGGGACGAACTTCGCCCGCGCGTTCGACATCACCTTCCAGGACGAGCAGAACACCCTGCAGCACGCGCACACGACCTCGTGGGGTATGTCGACCCGCATGATCGGTGCGGTCATCCTCGCGCACGGCGACGACCGTGGTCTCGTGCTGCCGCCTCGCCTCGCCCCCCACCAGGTCGTCATCGTCCCCATCGGTCGCGGCGACGCGCTCGGCGCGACGACGGCGGAGGCGGAGCGCATCGCTGGCCTGCTGCGTGTGGCCGGCGTGCGCGTGCACGTCGACACGCGCGACCAGAGCCCCGGCTTCAAGTTCAACGACTGGGAGCTCAAGGGGGCCCCGTTCCGCGTCGAGCTCGGCCCGCGCGACCTCGAGGCCGGCGTCGTCGTGCTCGCCCAGCGCGTCGGTGACGAGGACGAGGACGGCCGCGCCCGGAAGCACACGCTCGCCGTCGACGAGCTCGTCGCGGGGATGCCCGAGCGGCTCGACGCGTACCACGGGCTGCTCGTCGCCCGTGCCGAGGCGTTCCGTGCGGAGCGCTCCTCCGACGTCGACGACCTCACGAGCTTCGAGGCGCAGGTCGCGACCGGCTTCGCGTACGCGCTCCACTGCGGCGAGCCGGCGTGCGAGGAGTCCATCCAGGAGCGCACCCGGGCGACGCCGCGCTGCGTGCCGACCGAGGGGCCGGAGGAGACCGGGACGTGCGTCGCGTGCGGACGGCCGTCCGCCTACGGGCGTCGGGTCGTCTTCGCCCGCGCCTACTGAGCGCTGACATGGCGGCCACCACCCTCGTGCTCCTGCGGCACGCGACGACCGCAGCGACCGGGCGGCGTCTCGGCGGGCGCAAGCCCGGCTTCCACCTCGATGCGGCGGGCCGCGTGCAGGCCGAGGCGGCCGCACGCCGGCTGGCCGGTCTCCCCGTCGCCGCCGTGTACGCCTCGCCGCTCGAGCGCACCCGGGAGACGGCGCTGCCCGTCGCCCGCGCCCACGGGCTCCGCGTGCGCATCGACCGGGGGCTGCTCGAGGTCGACTACGGCGACTGGACGGACCGTCCGCTCGCGCAGCTCCGCCGACGTGCGCTGTGGTCGACGATCCAGCACGCCCCGTCGCGCGTCACCTTCCCCGGCGGCGAGTCGATCCGAGGTGCCCAGCAGCGTGCCGTCGAGACGACCGAGCGGCTGGCTGCGGTGCACCGTGGTGGGACGATCGTGCTCGTCAGCCATGCCGACGTCATCAAGGCGGTCGTCGCCCACCACCTCGGGATGGGGCTCGGCCTCTTCCAGCGGCTCGTCATCTCGCCGGCGTCGTCCACCGTGCTCGTGCTGCCCGACGGCGCCGCGCCGATGCTCGTCGGGATGAACGACACGTCCGACCCGGGCGCCGACGCGGCCCGGCCCTGAGGAGCAGACACATGGACCTCGAGTTCGACGACCCGAAGCGCGTGACCGTCGGCTACCTCGGCGTCCCCGGGGACCGCACGTTCCTGCTCGAGGCGGAGGACGACGTGCACCGCGCCCAGTTCCAGCTCGAGAAGACGCAGGTGGCCGGGCTCGCCGACCTCGTCGCGCAGCTGCTCGCGCGTCTCGACGACCGTCCGCCCGCCGACTGGGACCGTGACGCGATGTCGCTCGAGCCGCCGTTCCGTCCCATCTGGCGCGTCGGCGGCATCGCCGTCGGCCTCGACCGCGACGCGGTGCGCTTCCTCGTCGAGCTCACCGAGCTCGTGCCCGACGACGACGTCGAGCCGCGGACGGCCCGCATCCTCATGGACCGCGACCAGGCGCGCCGCTTCGCCGCGCACGCCGCGGCGATCGTCGGTGAGGGCCGCGAGCGCTGCCGGCTCTGCAGCCGACCGGTCGCGACGGACGGTGGCCACGTGTGCCCGGCCACCAACGGCCATGGACCGCTCACGAGCTGACGGAGGTGCCGTGCCGAGCTCGGACGCACGACGGCTCGCCGCGGCGCCCCTCGAGGTCGTCGGTCGCTTCACGGACGCGTCGAACGCGACGCTGCTCGTGCGCATGGCCGACCGTGATCCGCGGTCCCTCGCCGAGATCGGCGACACGCTCGGGCGCGCGCCGGACCTCGACGACCTCGAGCCCGGCGACCTCGCCGTGTACAAGCCTCGCGACGGCGAGCGCCCGCTGTGGGACTTCCCCGAAGGCACCCTGCACCGCCGTGAGGTCGCGGCCGCCGTCGTCGACGCGGCGATGGGGCTCGGGCTCGTCCCTGCGACCGTGCTCCGTGACGACGCGCCCTACGGGCCCGGCAGCGTCCAGCGCTTCGTCCCCCACGACCCGCAGCAGCACTACTTCACGCTGCGCGAGGCGGCGCTGACGAGCGAGGACCCTGCCCTGCGCGCGCGCCTCGTCGAGCTCGCCACCTTCGACCTCGTCGTCGACAACGCCGACCGCAAGGGCGGGCACGTCCTGCTCGAGGACGGGGAGGGGACGTCCGGCGAGCGGCTCCGGGGCGTCGACCATGGCGTCACGTTCAACGTCGAGGACAAGCACCGTACGGTCGTGTGGGATCTCGCCGGGAGCCCGCTCGGCGCCGCAGCAGGTGCGGTCGACCGCCTCCTCGCCGCGCTCGACGACGGGCTCGACGCCCGCCTCGCAGGCCTGCTCAGCACCGAGGAGGTCGCGCGCACGGCGGAGCGGGCACGTTCGCTGCGCGACGCCGGCGTCCTCCCCGAACCGACCGGCCCGCGCCCGTTCCCATGGCCGCTCGTGTGAGCCGCGCCTACCGCGACCGCGGCGTCGTCCTGCGCACGCACCGGCTCGGGGAGACCGACCGGATCGTCACCCTGCTCCTCGAGGGGCACGGCAAGGTGCGCGCCGTCGCGAAGGGCGTGCGACGCCCCGGCAGCAGGATCGGTGCGCGCCTCGAGCCGTTCAGCCATGTCGACCTGGAGCTGCACCGTGGTCGCAGCCTCGACGTCGTGCGGCAGGTGGAGACGCTCGACACCAACGAGACGCTCCGCATCGACGACCGGCTGCATGCGGCCGCCTCGGTGATGGTCGAGCTCGCCGATGCCGTATCGGGAGAGGGGCAGCGCGACCTTCCGCTGCTGCTGCAGCTCCGGGCGGGCCTCGCCGCGCTCGGTGCGGACCCGTCGAGCGCGGAGGTCTTCGTCGATGCGTTCCTCCTTCGGGCGGCGTCGGTCGTCGGCTTCCCCGTGCTCACCGCAGCATGCGCACGCTGCCGCACACCGGGACCGCACGACCGGTTGAGCGTCGTCGGAGGCGGGACGCTGTGCGCGGACTGCGGAGGGGAGGGCACCCGCCGGGTCGCCGCCGAGGTCGTGGAGGCCGTTCGGCTCCTCGGCGAGGACGGCAGCTGGCAGGCGCTGCCCGCGCTCGCCCGGGAGCGGCCCGACGCCCGTGCCACGGCCGGCTCCTACGCTCGGGCCTTCGTCGAGCATCACCTCGACCGCCGGCTCCGCAGCTACGACGCGCTCGCCGGCACCGAGGGAGGTCCCGGAGCATGAGCAGCGGTCCGCAGGACGGCGCCCGCCCCAACGGCTGGGCGGTCGTCGCGCTCGCCCTCGCCATCGTGGCGCTCCTCGTCGGGCTCATGCCCGGTGTGGGCTTCCTCCTCGCCGTCCCCGGCGGTGCGGTCGCCACGCTGCTCGCGCTGCCCGGGCTCTCGGCCGCGGAGCGGACCGGGCGCGGCCGGGGGATGGCGTGGACGGCGTTCGCGCTGGGGCTGCTCGCCATGTTCGCGAGCTACTCGCTGGCACTCCTCGCCCCGGTCGCCTGACCCTGCACCGCTAGCCTCCGCCGGACGCGGACCGGAGCGGTCGCGATCGGAGGCGGAGGGGCGCATGTCGAGGAGCGCTGCGTCCCCTGCGGTCCCGTCCCACGTCGCGATCATCATGGACGGCAACGGGCGCTGGGCGAACGCGCGCGGTCTGCGTCGTAACGCCGGGCATGAGGCCGGCGAGGAGGCGCTGTTCCGCACGGTCGAGGGCGCCCTCCGGCTCGGCATCCAGCACCTCACCGTGTACGCCTTCTCGACCGAGAACTGGCGACGCTCGCCCGACGAGGTCCGCTTCCTCCTCGAGTTCAACCGCTCGCTGCTGCTCCGGCGCGTCGACGAGCTCATCGAGCGGGGCGTGCGGGTGCGCTTCATCGGACGGCGTGCGCGTCCGGTCCCACGTCGCCTCCTCGACCTGATGGAGCGCACCGAGGAACGCACCGCGCACGGCACCCGCATGACGCTGCGCATCGCCTTCAACTACGGAGCGCGCGCGGAGCTCGTCGACGCGGCACGGCGCGCCGCGGAGGACGTCGCCGCGGGACGGCTGCGCCGCATCGACGCGCGCTCGCTCGAGGCGCGGCTCGACGACCCGGCGATGCCCGACGTCGACCTGCTCGTGCGCACGTCGGGGGAGCAGCGCATCTCGAACTTCCTGCTGTGGCAGGCCGCCTACGCCGAGCTCGTCTTCACCGACGTGCTCTGGCCCGACTTCGACGAGGCGGAGCTCGAGCGCTGCGTCGGGCTGTACTCCGCCCGCGACCGCCGCTTCGGAGGTGCGCAGGACCTGCCCTCGTGATCGGCCGGCGACCTCGCGCCCGCATCGTCGCCGTGTGCGTCGGCGAGGCACGCGACCACGTCCGGCCCGACGGGACGACGGAGCGCACCGCCATCGACAAGCGCGCCGTCGACGCGCCCATCCCGGTCGGGCCGGAGGGGCTGGGTGGTGACACTCAGGTCGACCGGCGCTTCCACGGTGGGGTGGACCGTGCGGTCTACGCCTACGCGCAGGACGACGCGGACCACTGGGTCGCGGCGCTCGAGCGTGAGGTGCCGCCGGGACTGCTCGGCGAGAACCTGCGGACGGAGGGGCTCGACGTGTCCGGCGCGCGCATCGGCGAGCGCTGGGTGACCTCCCGCGGCGTCGTGCTGGAGGTCACCGCACCGCGGATGCCCTGCCGGACGCTCCAGGGGTTCCTCGACGTCCCCGACATGATCGGACGCTTCACGTCGGCGGGCCGTCCCGGCGCGTACCTGCGCGTCGTCGTGCCCGGGGAGGTGGCGGCGGGCGACCGCATCCGCGTGGAGCGCGATGACGTCGCCCTCGCCGCACCGAGCGTCGCCGACGTCATGGCGTGGCGGCGCGGCTCGACGCCGACCGATCACCTGCGCACGCTCGCCGCGCTCGCACCGCTGGCGGAGGATCTGCGGCGCTGGGCCGCCGAGGCGCTCGCGGACCGCTGACCGTCCATCCGCCGTGGACCGGTCTTCCGGTCGCCGCCGTGGACCGGTCTCCCGGTCAGCGCCGTGGACCGGTCTCCCGGTCAGCGGCCTGCGGTGACCCGCCGAGGCCTGCTGACGAGGACGTCGACGGGTGCGGCCGCCCGGACGTGCACGGGCGGGCGGCCCTGGAGGCGGTAGCCGGCGGCCTCGACGAGACCGTCCTCGAGCGCATGCACGGACGCCTCGTGGAGCGTCCATGCGGGATGGCGCACGTCTGCCTTCAGGATCGCTCCGCCCGGAGCCTGGGTGTAGAGCGCCCATCTCGCGGACAGGGCCACGTCGAGCTCGTCGAGCTCGCCGGT